>JASLWR010000129.1 GCA_030740765.1 Thermoplasmatota archaeon | reverse complement strand
AGGATTATCATGGTCTCGTTATGTTCTGAACCATCGTCAAAGTTATATTGGATATAAACAGAATCTACACCGATGTTATCCAAAACCCTGACCGATATATTGAATTTCTCACCTGTTGTGGCAGAGCCAATTGTTAAATCTAAAAACTCTGATATATCATTGTCGATTACATTTATCAAGAGTCTGGATTCATTTTGCCAATTACCTGCCGTATCAGATATATTGAAAGAATATTTCACCATCACAGCATTATTAGGAATGTCAATTTCCTTGGAATAGTGCTCTTCTTCAAGGATCATTTTAACTTCAAAGAAAACGCTATCATCAAAAGAGTATCTTAATAATACCTGATGAACGACTATATTATCTTTAACCGCGACCTTAAAGGTAAACTCATCACCGGTTGTAGGGTTTCCTCTAGTTAAATCTTCGATGTATTTTGGATCATCATTATCACTCACTACAATAATAATTCGATCACTTATATTGTAGTTGCCGGATGTGTCTTTGATAATAATGAAATAGGAAAGAGGCTTTATCTCATGGTCAAGTATAACATTTCCAATCCAATAGCTCCCGTTTCTAGATAAAGAGAAATTACCACCAAGGTATCCATGAGACCAATATATCTCTACACTATCCACTGCGATGTTATCGAATGCGGAAATATTTAACTCGAACTTATCACCAGTGGTTCCAATTTTTTGACTGTAATCAGCTTCGAGGAAAGGCCGATCATTATCTACGACAATAGTTGAGAATTTAGAACTAATCGCATAATTATCAGTGGTATCATTTATATATAATATATATACTAGATCAGTTAAATTATGATCTAATAGTATTTCACAAATCCAATTACTATCAGATAAAGTCATTGATATATTTCCACCATAATTCGCATGACTCCAGTTTACATGAACAGTAGCTATTTCGATATTATCAGAAGCACTTATGTTCAAAAGAAAAATATCACCGGTGGTTCCTATTTTCCTACTGTTATCTGCAACCAATTCTGGATTATCATTGTCCCTCACGTTTAAAGTGTTGTTATTTGTTGTATTACTATAAGCCCCTGTATCGTTAGCCCAGAAAAAATATTCGAAAGATTTAGCATCATTGGGTAGAGTTATGTATATCAACCACGAATCATCTGTCTGATTCGTAATACTCCAGTTGTAGTTAATATTACTGTTTATGGTATAATTAAGGCTAACCTCATTTACACCTCCAAAAAAATCTGTAATATTAACTGAAAACAGTGCTACATCACCAGTGGTCAATGTACTATTCCAGATGGTACCAAAGTTGGGCTTGTCATTCAGAAATAGGATCCAGACGGCACCTCGATTAATCCCTCCATCACCATCACCACGTGCCCCGATAGCAAGATCCATGATTCCATCGCCATTTAAATCCCCCATTCGTGAAATGGAGAAACCGAAATAATCATCATCATCCATATCTCCATCAAAACCACCATTCGTATCAGAGATATTAATATGAGATTTCACCGTACCGTCGTTATTTAAGAAAAGAAGCCAAACTGCTCCCCTTCCCCAACCTCCTCCATCATCATCCCCTTTAGACCCTACAGCAAGATCAGTAATACCATCACCATTTAAATCGCCCACATTAGATACTGACTCGCCAAAGAGATCATATCTTATAAGTGTACCAGTAAAGTTTCCCTTTTGACTAGAGATTTTCTGGTGTGATTTTACCGTACCATCTGTGTTTAGAAATAATATCCAAACCGCACCTTGATCATAAGCTCCATCATCATCCCAATGAGCCCCTACAGCAACATCAATAATCCCATCTCCATTTAGGTCACTGATATTCGATACTGAACAACCGAATTCGTCGAAAATATCAAGATGACCTGAAAATCCCCCATACCCAGCCCCAATTTTTTGTTCTGATTTTACCGTACCATTGCTGTTTAAAAATAAAATCCATACCGCTCCTCGGTTTGGACTTCCTGAACTTTCATCATCTCGAGGGGATCCTACCACAATATCAATAACATCATCACCATCCAAGTCACCAATATTCGATATCGAATAACCAAATAAAACATCTGCACGTGGATTACCATTAAATCCACCTGTTGTGCGGGATATTTTTTGAAATGACTTAACTGTACCATTTCGGTTTAAAAATAATATCCATATGGCCCCATAGAAATTTCCACCGTCATCATCCCCATAAGACCCTACTGCTATATCAGGAATATAATCCCCATCAAGGTCTCCAATATACGATATCGAACAACCAAAAAAATTATCATTATCTAAAATACCAGTAAATCCTCCCTCTAAGTAAGAAATCTTCTAGTATTTCTTGACGGTACCATTTCGGTTTGAAAATAATATCCAAACCGCACC
>JASLWR010000128.1 GCA_030740765.1 Thermoplasmatota archaeon | reverse complement strand
ACAAAATAAAAGCAGAAGAAATTCAGATTTGTGATATCTTTACCTAATTAATTTCTAAATCGTGAGTAGTTACCATTTCTAATTAATGGTAAAAAGGAAAGGTTTTTGATGGAAGCCGGACATAAGGTGTTAAATTATTGGACTGGCGCCCACGATTCAATCCCGGAGAATTGCAATGAACAAGGAATGTGAAAAAAAAATAGATTATTCTGTAAATGAAATTTTCCGCTCGATCCAGGGCGAGGGTGTTTATCAGGGTCAACCCACCATTTTCGTTCGCTTCACAGGGTGCAATCTCCGCTGCTCATGGTGTGATACAACTTATGCCTACAAGGAAGGAAATAGAACATCATTGGAGGAACTGATGGAGAGCGTCAGAGGGCGTAAGGATCGTAATGTATGTCTTACAGGGGGTGAGCCGCTATTGCAGGAACACATAGCGAAATTGACCTCCTCCCTTTTGAATGATGGATATTTTGTCCTTCTGGAGACCAACGGCTCATTGGATGTTGATGGATTTCTCGAAGCGATTGATACTATCGAGCTTTATGAGATTATGCGTCGGAAGATTGTGATCTCTCTCGACGTAAAAACACCTTCATCCGGGGAATTCAAATCCTTTCTTTTTGACAATCTTGCCATCCTTTCACCGTGGGACCAACTAAAGTTCGTCGTGAACGACAAGAGCGATATCGATTACGCTCTTTTGTTCGTTGAGAAGAATGATATACGGTCCTCTGTAATAATTCAGCCAAGCGATCGGTCGGACCTTGATGATATGGCAAGGCTTTTCCTTGATGCAGTGTGGCCGCAGGGTCTCGACATTCGATTCATGGCTCAACTACATAAGATAATATGGGGAAAAGACTTAAAGGGTGTCTGATAAGCAGAATTTTACAGTACTGGCCATCCAATTTTTTTTAAGAGAATAGTAGTTTTTAGATCTAATTATCAAATCTGATACAAACAATTAAATATCACTTATGACATATTTTAATTAGAATCAGAGTAAGGAGAGTTACTTCAAGGTAATTCCCTTCTTGCTGGGTTCACAGGGCTTGTGATCTCTCAGGAGTAGTTAATATGGCAATACCTGAGAGTGTTAGTGAATCGAAACGTTGGGGTGAGAGAGGGTTTTCAAGGTCAGACCACAACTCAAAGAGTGGTGGGACCGAAAGCAAATTATGGGAAGACGAGAGTCTGAACAAATATTTAAGACTCTCAAGAAAACCTGCACCTTCAACATCCGAACCCCAAAAAATCGATGCGAAAAAGGAAAATGAAGAGATCAAACAACCAAAGATACCTGAAAAGGTAGAACGAAAAAAAGAAGCTCCTGAGAAACCCATCCCCCCGGACGAAGGATTATTTATTCTGACTGATCTACCCAACGATATGAACGGTATCGCAACCGTTATGTTTCTTATAGAATTCATTAAGAAACGTGTGGGTACCGACGGGATAATAAGTATTCTGAACCATTATCGTGACCTCGGATGGTTCAATCAGATTGTCTTGGAAAAGTTACTGAATTATTCCAAAATGATCTTCGGGGATCTGGGATTTTTCGAATGCGAAACTGAAGACGATGTACCCACTACAACGAGCTTGCATCATGCAAAGGTCCTTGAAATAATTTTCATGATAAAAAACAGAGTGGACATTTCCATCACAAAGGACTTCAGCACGTACAAGCTGCACCAGCATTTCCATGAGTTTACAGAGAGGGGGGTGGCGGAATGATCAACGCGGCGAGTTTGTCGAAAATGCAGGAATTAGGGACAAGCGAAAATCGAATCGATGAAAGGCGGTCTAACAGGGCAGACCTAGTGACTCTCATCTTCAATAATACCTTTGCCATAAGCAATCGTATTAAAGGTAAAATAATTAAAAGCAATCCTCCACGGGAGCATAGTTCAATTAGAAATTTGGCAAGATCCGGTCCCCCAAGAAGGCGATTTCGGCAAAATGAAAATGCCACAATGGGCGTTGGCACCTTGATAATCTTCATTGCCATGGTGATCATCGCAGCTATCGCCGCAGGGATCATGCTCTATGCAGGCTCACTTCTCAGAGATGATGCAAGAGGTGTTCTGGATACGACCACCGATTCCATCACTTCAGGTATTGATGTTGTGACCATAATTGGAGATCGGAATGAGGACGGGAATGATAGCACCATGGTAAGAGCGCGTTTTCCCAAAAAGGAAAACAATAAGCCCCTCCGGGGGTCCATTGAATCCGTCGTTGTGACTCCGGATGGTGAGTCCCCATTGATGATGAAACGGACCTGGAACTCCGGAGTGGACCTGGAACTCCGGAGTGGACCTGGATACGGGTATGAAGGAGGAAAGGATATATCGTTCTGAGGCCTCCAGTCTCAATGGCTCATTGGATGCAATAAT
>JASLWR010000127.1 GCA_030740765.1 Thermoplasmatota archaeon | reverse complement strand
CATGTAGACCCGAGAACCCAGACCGACCAAAATCCTGTCCGGATCCTTGACTGTGGTGAAGATTGAGGTGTTGTGGCCTACCGGTACCATCATTTCCATTTCCTTGTCTGAATCAAGCATCCCGTTCAGGGTCTCCTGGGCCTGAACTATGTCGGCTCGGACATTGGATATTGCTTCCAATTGCGATTCCCAATACCGGATCTGGTCCTCGTACTGAGGAAGTACATCAACGAGTTGTTGAAGTTCGGTAGCAGAATCGCCCATTATTGTCCATTTAGGTGGCTATAAAATAATCATCCCAGAAAACGACAAGCATAATTACTAGGTGCCCTAAAGCACAATGCGAGCTTCGAAGGCAGGGCTGATTAATGATGTTCTGAGCAATTGTTCGCATACACGACTCCATTGGGTCCCCACCGGATTAATGATGGAAGGGACAACCCCGGAGTCTTACATTTCCCGAACTGGGTCAGGGCCCTGAAACAATGATGGTGCCCGTTATGTTCGGGGCAAAGGTCGCCTTCGGGCGGCCACCCTTTTTTCTAAGTGTTTAAACCGAAATATTAATAATGCAGAGAAGATAGGAATTGATGAGCGCATTCTCGATTCATACAATAAAAAACTGGACACACAATTCACTTTTGTTAATCGCCCTTTTTACGATTCTATATCCTTTGATTTTAGTTAAACTGGAGCAGGAAGAAGCCATTAGGGACATATGAGCCCAAAAATGCTATCTTTAATAGTAATAGTCCTCATCTTCAGTATCGAAGAATAGCGAAGGATCATGTATTGTCTTGTGAACGTGACATTTTCTCCCCTCGTACTTACTAGGATTTTCGCAAGGATAACCACTTTTGGTTTTACCACTACAAGGATAACCTCGAGGTTTCCAGATTCCTAACCTCCTTAATAGTTCGGAATTTGCTTTAATATTATATCGAGAAAATCCAATATCATACAATTCATCATGAGATTGTCGTGGTCCCCTAATCATTTCTTTCATACAATATCCTCTGGATTTACTTAGCATCCTTCCATATCTCAATACATATTCTTTCCTTATAATTTCATATTTCTCGTCGACACTGAGGTTCTTATCTTTCAATAAATAACGCAGATGGATTGTACTGGTTGCCCTGCACAATTTTTGATATTCACTGAGGAGACTCATTGTATAAGACAATGGGATGCCAGCAATAAAGTGTCCCATGTAGCTATGACGGTTCGTTATGATTGCTTAGAAGAATGATGGGAGTGAATTTTCCACTTGGTTCCTGCTCTTTCCAAAACAAAAGTAAATCTTGCTGGAGCCACTAGTTTTTCACCATTCTCGGTCAATTCAAAATCATAGGTTCCATTGGCTACTGCCACACGCCTATGACCAAAATCCTCTTCGACAATCGAAGTAATCTTGCCGCAAGGCTGTAACTTTACAAAAAAATCAAAATATTCCTTTATTTCACTATGACCTTTCCGTAATTTACCATCAAGTGTTCCCAATAACACAGCCTCTTCCTTGTACAGAGAAACTATGGCTTCTACATTATTGGAACAAATAGTTTTCATCCACTCTTCAACAAATTCAGTCGGTGTTTTCATCAGAATGTCCGTTCAAACTCTTCCTTGAACTTATCCAACTCTGATTCCTTAAGATTGTCTGTACCGCCAGCCTTCTCCCGGCCACCACCTCCAAACCTCTTGCAGAAATCACCAGCGCCGTAAGGATTATTGATGGAAGAACGTACGGATACCCTGTAGGTCCCATCCGAATTCATGACTGCTAAAGCACAAGCCAGATCCTTGTTGGAGGATACCAGATGATTGCTGAAGGCTCCCATTACACGATGGATCCAGTCCTCATTGGGAAGAGTGTAGAACACCGTATTATCACTGATTGAATATGGTTCCTGACAGGAGGCTGCGCTCATATCCTTCTCAAAATTTTCAAGCAATGTCGGAAAGATATTACTTTGTTCCGTAAACCGGAATACATCCGAGCCACAGGCTTTGACGGCTTTAGCTATTTCTTCAGGAGGAAAAAATAGATCTTCCACTGTCTGGCCATAACTATTGTAATTTACCACCAGACCAATCTGTTTCAGCAAAATTATTTGGTCCTCATTCAGATTTTCGGATTTGGCCATATTCATAGCCAGATCCATATGATTGTCCCCAAATGCAGTTGCAATCGACCAGAGGCGGTTCTTGCCATTGACATGTGAATTAACAATCAGGCCTGTCGATACATTCGGCTCAGTATTGATATGATAAGTAATGTTAGGATGTTCTAGCAACTCCCCAGGATCATGATGGTCAAAATATTCGACCGTGGCTCCGGAATCAAGAAGTCTCTGGACATCCTTCCGGTTCTTGGCATGGGAGACATCCATAACTGTCACTAGGTCACCTTCACCGGCTTCCACTCGACCGACAAGGCCGACATCCCGTTTGACACCCGTGACTAGGGTCACATCTCTGGG
>JASLWR010000126.1 GCA_030740765.1 Thermoplasmatota archaeon | reverse complement strand
CGGTTTAAATCTTCGGCGCCACAATTCATCCAGAGCCTAAAGGCACTGGCGTTCTTGTGGCTATTTTTAAGTAAAAACAAAGAAAAAGGGGACATTTGCCCCCTTGGTCGGCCCCTGTCCGTAGGAAAGCAGTATATGTCTTTCCGAGGACGCAGCAACGCCATAGGTGTTGCGTAACACAGTGGGCGCCGACCTTAATGATTTTGAGATTATCCTTTTTGGTCGTAGGCGAGGGCGAGCGTTGGCTGTCGCTCGCTCGCCCTAGAAGATGAACAAAGCGAAGGGGATTCCCACGGATGGATGGGAGGCCGATATACAGGGGGTATCGAAGGGATGCTGCGGGACGAAAAAGACAAAATGATATCGCAGCTCCGGGAAACCCTGGTGATTCTGCGGAGTTCCGGCAGCAATGTTATGGATTGCATCTTAATGTTGGAGATGGGCTATATCACTGGACCGTACGCTGATTTTGGCCTGGAATGATAGAGATAATTATATAATATTTTTTTATATTCAGCCTACCTTCATTCAAGGGGCGTAAGAGGAGGTCGAGCCATGCCTATTCGACAACCAATAGTGAGTGTACTTGGACATGTTGATCACGGGAAAACGACGATACTGGATACTTTGCGAGGAAGTGGTGTTGCAGACAGGGAATGCGGAAAGATCACACAGCACATAGGTGCCACCGAGGTTCCTCTGGAAACAATCGTAGAGTTCTGCGGAAAACTGATGATCCCCAATACCTTGATCCCGGGTCTGCTGTTCATCGATACACCCGGACATCATTCTTTCACCACCCTGAGAGCAAGAGGGGGAGCCCTGGCCGACCTTGCCATACTCGCAGTGGACATCATGGAAGGGCTCAAGCCCCAGACCATCGAATCATTGAACATCCTTAAAAAATACAAGACACCTTTCGTCGTCGCGTTGAACAAGGTTGACCGCATCAACGGGTGGTTATCAAGCGAGGGGAGCTGTCTTACCGATACTCTTAAGGGACAGTCAGAAAAGGTTCTTGAGGTACTCGACCAGAAGCTATACAATCTGGTGGGACAACTGTTCAGGGAAGGGTACTCAGCGGACCGATACGATAAGATACTTGATTTTACGAAAACCATCGCCATCGTGCCGACCTGCGCGCGCACCGGAGACGGCATGGCGGACCTTCTCATGATGTTGGTTGGTCTTGCCCAACGCTTTCTCCAAGAGCAGCTTGAAACTGAAATGGAGGAAGGATTGGGCGAAGGGACCGTCCTTGAAGTAAAGGAGGAAAAGGGACTCGGGACCACTCTGGATTGCATAATATATTCAGGTATTATAAAGTACGGGGACACCATCGTTGTGGGGGGAAAGGGCGAGCCAATAGTGACAAAGGTGAAAGCCCTTCTGAAACCAAAGCCTCTCGATGAGATCCGAGATCCCCAGGAGCGGTTCAATCACGTGGACTCGGTGACTGCTGCGGCGGGAGTGAAGATAGCGGCGCTTAACCTCGAAAGGGTGGTGTCGGGCTCTCCCATCAGAGTGGCTGAAGGAAATATCGAGGAGATTATGAATGCAGTTCGGATGGAGACCGAGGTGACCATTCCCCTGGCAGACCAGGGAATAATCGTGAAGGCCGACGCCATAGGATCCCTCGAAGCAATATCATCAGAGCTAATTAAACTCGAAATTGACATCAACCGTGCCGAGGTGGGGGACGTTTCGCGAAGGGATGTGGTGGATGCATCCACCATGCAGGACCCCTACAACAAGACGATACTTGCCTTCAACGTTAAAATTCTTTCGGACGCTGAAGAGATGCTCAGGGATACGGACGTCAAACTTTTAAACGACAATATTATTTACAAGCTACTGGAGGATTACGTTAAATGCAGAAAGGACATGGAGTGTTCCCTGGATGTGGTAGCACGGGAAGAGATAGTACATCCCGGTAAATTCAGGGTACTCCCGGACTGTATATTCAGAGTATCGAAACCGGCAGTGGTGGGGGTCAGGGTTCTCGGCGGTAGGATAAGGGTTGGACATGAAGTGCTTCGAAGCGATGGAAGGGCCATTGGTAAGATAAAAAGCATCCAGGCTGATAAAAAAAATCTGTCCGAGATCAAGTCGGGGGAAGAGGCCGCCATAGCCATCTCCAAAGTAACAGTTGGAAGGCAGCTCAAAGAGGACGACGTTCTTTTCATAAATATACCGGAAGCTCACGCAAAAAAACTCCTGAAAATACCGTTGAACATGGACGAGGACGATATTCTGGAGACTGTGAAAGCCATCAAGCGGCGCGAGAACAAATTCTGGGGAATGTGAAGGGCCTTAGTGATGTTTGAGTTTTCGGCTTTGTTAAGTTGTTTCTTTACGGGGCCTGCGACGTTAAAGTACGCAGGCCTCGTCTACGATATAAAAAGAAAAGTTATATGATCACCGAAGGTCGGTTACCGACCTTGAGGGGTATTACCGCCAACAAGCGTTGTGAGCTACTTTCACCCCCGTTTACACCACTAAAACAGAGCCTTTGCCCTATCCAA
>JASLWR010000125.1 GCA_030740765.1 Thermoplasmatota archaeon | reverse complement strand
TCGCCCAATAACATATTATCTAACAATACCTGCATCTCGAATTCGGAGAAGGGTATTCATCTATATCCGCCTGAATCCCTCTATACTGATATAAGGAACAATACTGTCTCCGGTAACGATTACGGCATCTATATGTCATCAGGGGAAAACACCCTCACGGGTAACACAATAAATTCAAACGCGAACTATGGTATCGACATCTATGCGGGTGATAACAATTACATTCATCATAACAACCTCATTGCCAACAATGGCACAGGGGTGCAGGCTTACGATGATGGAATAAACTCCGCATTGAACGATACCCTTGGTGAAGGTAACTACTGGTCGGATTATATGAGCAGGTATCCCGGTGCCTCTTACGCGGTGAACGTGTGGGACATCCCATACAGGGCATGGGGTGCTGCGGCAAATTTCGATTATTATCCGCTGGTCCAACCGTTGAACCTGGATGAGGACAACAGTCCCACCACGGGCACCACCGGTGACCCATTCATTTTCGATATATGGACTTCGGATATCATGGAAGTAGGAGGTGTCATGATATCATGGAGTCACGGCGGTGAAGGGGGAAATAACGCCACGGTGGATGATGGTGACGGGACCTGGAGCCTTACAGTTATTCTGGATCACAGCCTTTCCGACATGACCTATACCATCCAGGTGAACGATACTTTCGGCGGTTATTACAGGGGACTCCCACGAAAGGTCACTGTAACGGACAATGACATTCCCGGTATCATAAGCGACGATTCCCTGGCTCAAGGTAACACCGGTGACCAATTTTTGTTCGATCTTACACCATGGGATAATATTGAAGTGGATACGCTCAATGTTAGTTGGCGCCACGAGAATCTTAGTGGTAATTTACCCCTTAACAACGACGGTGACGGGACCTTTAGCCAAAGTGTGGTTCTGGCTCATTCCACAGTCCCCATGACCTATTCAGCCCAGGTAAATGATAGTTCCGGGAACCTGTACCGACAACCCATACGGACGGTGGTAGTAGCTGACAACGATAATCCCACCATAGAGGATGATAATTCCGAACAGGCCGGCACAACGGGAGATCCCTTCGATTTTAATATAAGTACATCCGACAACATTGCCACGGATTATGTATATGTTAACTGGGTCCACGGAAATCGGCACGGGAATTTTTCACTTGGGAAGGTCGGAAACTTTTGGCGGGGTACTGTGGTGCTCGATCACAGTATCTTTGACCTGAATTATATAGTCTGCATCAACGATTCTGCCTCTAACTATGATGTCGGGCCGCTCCAAAGTGCCCATGTCAGCGATAATGACCGGCCGGAATTCGGAACCCTGTGGAACAGTGAACTGGTGGCGGGGCGCCCCCTTTTATTCTCTGCGAATATCACCGAAAATATCGCTTTTAACGACGTCGCTTTCAATTTCTCATTAAACGGCGCCCCTCCAATGAACTGGTCTGTGACCAACCATACCGGCAATTCATGGTACTTGCCCTTTTCAATGCCTAATGATACAGTTTCCATGGAATATTATTTCTGGGTTGATGATGAGTCCGGAAACGTGAATCGTACCGGAAATATCCAGCGGTCCGTAGCGGACCGAGATTCGCCAACGTTTGGAGTACCCTTCCACACTTCGGGCACAACCGGGGATCCCATGGGCTTCTCCATCAATGTGGATGATAACATTGCTGTTAGCGAGGTTTACCTGGGTTATACTGTAGATGATGTTTTTTACAATATTTCGGTTCCTGATCATATCGGTAACAGATGGAACGTAACTATAATCGCACCCATGAATCACACAATGTTCAGCTATTATTTCTCCGCCAAAGATATATCGAATAACTGGAATAGGATCCAGGCGAGAAATGTCGTTATCGTGGATAATGACCAACCCTATCTCATAAGAGACCTCACGGCGGGATCGCCGTCAACAGGAGACCCTTTCAACATAATTGCAGGGGCAGGGGATAACATCAAGATATGGGAGATGTGGTTAGTTTATCGTTTCGATGGGATATCCAGCAATTATGTAAAGATGGGGCTGGGGATCGATGGGCTCTGGTCTAAGGAGATCCAGGTTCCGGACGATGCGCTTTGGCTGAATTATTCCATCGAAATTGCGGACAAGGCGGAAAACACATTTATCACCAATGGAACATTGTTGAACGTACTTGACAATGACCCACCCGAGTTCACCGACGAGACGGTGGGAATACCCCGGACGGGAGAGGAGTTTACCGTTGCAGTGAATGTTTCGGATAATGCGGGTACCTTATCAGTGGTACTGAACTACATGTTCAACGATAGGCAATTCAACAGCTCCATGGAACGTACCAGGGGATTGACCTGGAACCTTCCCTTGGATATCCCGCCAGATTCAACCTTTTTTCAATATTCGTTCCTTATATCCGATTCGTCAGGTAATAACATAATCTCGGACAATGTTTCTTTCCAGGTTTTCGACAACATACTGCCAGTGGTGGTGGCGGGCGAATCAAAGGTTATATACCAGCATGATACAGTTACGTTCGACGGCACTGCCACAACGGATAACGTTGGTATATTCAGATACGTCTGGTCTTTCTTTTATAACGGTAGCCTAGTGGTTTTGTATGGGGTGGAACCAGAATTCACCTTCGATATAGTGGGGATGTATGACGTCACATTGAACGTCACCGATCTCACAGGAAACTGGGCCAAAGACAGCCTAACCGTCACCGTGCTTGACGTAACTCCGCCCTCGCCGAAT
>JASLWR010000124.1 GCA_030740765.1 Thermoplasmatota archaeon | reverse complement strand
CGGCCGACCGGGATTCTGCAAGGACATTCAGTTTCAATTTCCTGGGAGCCACGGCAGGGACATCGAAGATATCACCGATAATCGTTAACTATAAACTTGGTGCGGGTCAGAGGGAAAGCGGGCTTATCACGAAATACTACGGACCCGTTACCGTGAAGATCAACGAGATACTAACGAGAGGGTCCGGGACCAGAGGAATAACAAGTGAACCGGGTTTATCGGTAGAACTAGAAAAGAGCGCTGACGCCTTTGCAATACGAACCGATAATGAAATGAATATTAAATTGAAAGTGTCATTACAGGGAACGGAGGAACAAAGAGATGGAATGGGGACCGTGCGTATCCGGGATTACTTACCCGCATCACTCTCACCTGGGAATGTGGAATTCTCCGAGAAAAACTTCATCGAATTCGCCGTGGATACTTCGAAGGGTTACCAGGAATTCAGTTACAGGGTTGACTGCTCGGAGGAATATCAAGGCGACATTGGAACAGCTGTTCTTATGTCCGGTGATAGGGTATTGGCATATGCCGTAGGGTCCGATCTCACGGTAAGCTCCACCGATTATTTCATTCAGAGAAGCTATTCCGACACCAATGTGGAATTGTTTTCACCCTTGACCGTCAAGATCAGGGCCTGGTCCGACGATAATCTAAGGTTCGTGGCGGTGGAAGACTATATTTGTCCCGGCTTTAAAGTAGATGAAAGGTCTCTCGAAGCCGTTGTCGAAAAAAGTAACGGTAATGTCCTATCGTACGAGATCTCCGATGACCATGTGACCTTTTTCATAAGCACTCTTGGTGAGCTGGACCTGGAGTATGATGTAGTACCGACATTACCCGGAAGATTTGTCTCCCCGCCAGCTCTAGTGTTTCCAATGTACTCCCCCGACGACACTGTACAGTCAGATTCCCATCGTCTTATGGTGAACCCAAAAGATAGCCCGTGGGGATTGAAATACGTGGAGGAGGAAACCGAAGAGCCGGAGGATGATCCCGATAATGATACGGGCGACCCGGATGAAGATGACGATGTTGAAGAACCTGAAAAACCCGACATTCCTGTTGATGTGAATCTACCCGATGGGCCAGGGGATGGCGATCCGGAACCGGTGGAGGAGAACGATGACACGGATGATCCACTTATCGATGATGAAGACGATGATGATCTAAGAGAAGGTGAGGGGGTTGGGGATACGACAGGATTGGGAAGTGTGATATCCGCAATAATCGTTTTCAGTATTTTTATTATGCTAATTGTAGTATTGTTTATATTAAAGCGGAGCGGAAGGAAAAACCGGGTCGAAAGCTTGGCACCTGGAAAAGAATCGTCGAACGGTGAACACGCACCAAAAAAGATGAATATAAGCTCCCGTGTAGTTGTCAGGAAAAGGGTTGTAAAAGGAGATACTGTGAATGCCTCTGAGAGTGAAAAGAAGACTGTGGAACCACAATCCGCTGAAGAATCAGGTTGACCGTGAAATTTGCTGGATTTCGGAATAACGCCGGATGAACCAATCAGATCCGGATTTACTTGAGCGAAACTTTGTTTGAGTAGAAGTGATCCTTCATAAGAGAAATAATCGCCTCTGTCACTTCCTCCTTTGGCCGCATTCCATCTACAAGTATCAACTCATTCGATTCCACGAATTTTAAATAATTCAGTCTTGCCGAATTCAGATAATCCCAGGAATAACGCATGTTGTCATTGGCTAATTTTGATCTTTCAAGTGCCTCGTCAGGGGTGATGTCCACATAGATCGCTAGATCGTACAGATGATGTCTCTTCATGGATTCGCAGAGTTTTATGTAATATCGGCTTACCTTGGCATATGCAAGGACCGTGTGTATGAACCGATCTATGATGATGATCTCCGGGGGCGGCCATTCGCTATAGTCGATTTTGCGTTCTTTTACTTTTCCGTTCATAATTTTATCAAATAAACTTGGAATTCTTCCCTCATTAACCAATCCCTTAGTCACACCCCGAATCTTTGAAAACATTTCCTTGTTGATGTTTACTTTTGTTCCTTCTTTTTCGAGTTTCGACTTGAGTGCCTTCGCCTGGTAGGACTTGCCTGAATTGTCAATACCTTCCAGTATCACTAACATTTTTCACACAGCCTGGTAAAATCGAATAACTACGATCATATTCCCAACGCAGGGATTACTGTAAAGGAAAAAAGTTATGGAAGATATAAATATATTGTTATTATTATTTTCATAGGCCTGAAACCCGTTGATTATTAAGCAGAAGGTCAGCTGGAGGTAGATCATATGGGCATGATAGCCGCTTTTATCCTTATCAATGTAAAGACCGGAATGATAGACAGCGTGATCGAAGATATAAAAAAGGTCGTTAACCGGAACCCAACGGTAAACACGCTGTATGCTGATTCCACCACAGGAAAATTCGATGTATTTACCATGATCGAAGCAAAGAAAATGGAAGACCTGCATAATTTCATCGTAAGGGACCTTCAAGGTGTGGATGGAATAACTTCTACCATAACTGAGGTGGTGACCCACGAACCTCCTCTTGTAGAAATCGTGAAGGAGAAAACAGACTCGCTTAAATGCTATATCCTGATGACAGTTGAGGTGGGAAAGATAAATGAAGTGCTCACATCCCTTTCAAAGGCCACCGCCGAGGACTCTAATGTGACCCGTGTGGCGTGTACCACCGGAGAATACGATGTGATCATCCGGATAGAATCAGCAGACGTTCCGTCTCTCTATTCATTTATATCGCACGCCATCCACGTCATAGAGGGGATCACCAGTACCATTACTCATATAGTCGCAAGGGAAATATCATATTGAGGAGCGACGAATATCTTTGGCCGATAGTTATTTATCGTGAGATAGTATTCCTAAAGTCGATGTCGGTCTCTCGAATATTGTCAATGGTGAAAAGCTCGACAGAAAGTCGAGGTTTTCAGCTTGACTATGTGCGCGGAATCGCGGTCCCG
>JASLWR010000123.1 GCA_030740765.1 Thermoplasmatota archaeon | reverse complement strand
AAGATGACCGTTCGGCATTCCTTTCCCGCAGATTAGGTTTCATATTCTTGCTCCAGAACTCGGTTTCACTGTATTTTATCGAGGACGACCAGTACCGGGAAAAGAATCTCCTATCTCTGTTGAATACCACCGATCATCTTTTTGGCCCCCGTTATACGCAGGATAATTACGGATCTGCGAGAAGTGGTTTTCTAAAGATGATAATGCTTTCGGCCGCTGGGGAGGATGAAAGAGCGGTCCGGTTCTATGAAGACGAAATCCTGAAAAAATCGGAGACATCTGGTCCGGAAACCGTTTTACCAGACCAATATTATTCTGCTAGAAGCTCTCTTATTGCAGGTGATTATGCTTTATCATTTTCCCCGGAAGATGCGGCCACTTTCATCACTGGAGGAGCCCGAGAAATGATCCGGTGCGCCAATTTGCGGGAAACGGGCCTGTCAATGGTGGCGCTATCCGATTCTGCTCGGACCCGCGAGAATTTAGAACTGGCCCACCGAAGTGCATCCTTTGCCGACCGGATATTCAGTAATTCCGGTATGGAACTCCCTCGTGCTTCAGCGAGAACCTCTCTTGCCTGGGCTTTATTTTCCAGAACGGAGTATCGGGAAAGCGAAAAGATCTTCAAAAAAGCGGGGCATGTTTTCAAAAAGAAGGGTGACACACAAGGGTATATCGAAGCGCTTATCGGTATTCTTTCAGTCTCATTTCGAAGGAATAAACAACGGAAGGCAAAAAAGATACTCAAAATGATCGTGCTGACGCTGCCGGTAAAACAGTACCCGGACCTTTTCAAGGTACTAAAGTATGAGGTCATGGCCCAATCATGGCTGAAAGAGGATAGTGAACTCGGAGCCATGTTCGAGGCGGGACGCAATGTCAGGATACGGCGTAAATTGATTAAAAAGATAATCGCATATGCGAAGGACTCTTACCCCAATGAATTCGGTGCTGCTCTGGTTGGAGCGGAGGTGCTGGAGGACCTCGAACTATTGTACAGTTCCCAAGTAAACCGCAGCTCGGTGATGTTCTCGAAATACGACGGGGCGGGAAGCCGGATAACGGTGGACGGTTTCGTTCATTCCCATCCCAGCGGTGCTGCGATACCATCCAGGGCCGACATCCGTTCATTCACCATGTTCGTTAATAATCTGATCATCGGTTACCCCTTTACCGAGAACTCCATGGCGGCCTACGACAGAGTTGGAAATCGGCTGGAAATGGAAATCGTGGATTGATGTTATAAGTGTAACGGGCACCAAATCGATTATATATACCGTAAGCGATAGAAATGCGATGATCGTAAGAGCCGACCTCCACCTTCATTCCCACTATTCGTCATCAACGTCACCAAATTCAACTCTTACCAATTATTGCGGCATGGCACGTAAAAAAGGACTGGACCTTATAGGAAGCGGGGATTGTCTTCATCCGGGGGTGTTGAGGGAAATATCGAAGCTGCCAATCAGTGACGGTCTTTTCGAATATAACGGCATATCCATCGTTCTCCAGTGTGAAGTGGAGGATATAAACCGAGCACATCATATAATTTTATTTCCTTTGATATCCGAGGTGGAAGGTTTCCGGGAAGCCGTAAGGAATAATACGAATGACATGGAGTACGAGGGGAGACCGACCATAAATTTATTCGGATCCGAACTGGCCGAATTGGTGCACCGGTACCACGGGATAATTGGTCCTGCACATATCTTCACTCCCCATACCGGAACGCTTCCTCTATATGGCAGCCTGGAAAATTGCTACGGGGATCAATTAAACCGTATCGGATTTGTCGAGCTGGGTTTGTCTGCGGATACCGCGCTCGCAAATCCCATGAGCCAACTTGCCGGTTTGAATTTCTTAAGTAACAGTGACGCACACAGCCCATCCCCAAGGAGAATGGGACGAGAATTTAATATTATTCAGCTAGACAAATTGAGTTTCGAGTCACTGCGCCGATCACTTGAACGTAACGCTGGTGATGACCCGAATGCCACGAACCGGATAATTGCTAATTATGGTCTTCCGCCCGAAAAAGGAAGGTATCACCTTACCGGGTGCAGCTCCTGCCATGTGAAATTTACCTGGGATGACGCCCGAAAGCAACGAATGAGATGCCCTTGCGGTGGAAGGATCAAAAGAGGTATTCGAGATATATGCGGGCAACACCGGGATCTCGAAAACGGAGAATTGCCGGAGAGACCACTGTATCATTACATTATACCCCTTGTAGATATCATCGGAGATGTATATGAAATATCCCCCGATTCATCCAAGGCCTCAGACATATTTGATGAGATTCTTGTATTGTGCGGAAACGAGCTTTCCTTGTTCGTTACAAAAGAAAAACGAGAGCTTATACGTGAGAGATTTCCAAGTGTTTCACTAGCCCTCGATAATCTCGACTCGGGAAAATTCGAAACGATCCCTGGGGGCGGAGGCGAATACGGAAAAATAAAATTATTGTCGGATCAGGATAGAGCGTTATTGTGTGGGAACGTAAATTCGGGGAGGTTGGAACCGACGGGGGAACAGAAAAGTCTGTTTGAGTTTTAATCCTAAGACAGTTTGAAAGAAGAGTACGGGGAATTGGAACTCGGTCGTAATCATAGCAAAGACATATTTTTAATCAATACCCATGTGATGTTAAATCTTTGCATTAGAGCTAAAAGCGGAGCCATAAAGAAGATATCCTAGTAATTTATCTTTTAGATAATTTTAATAATGATGAAAAGGATATTTGAAACCTATGGGTAGGCCAGGTTTGAAAAAGAAGATTGCTCTTTTTTGCTTTTGCTTGATGTTCATACTAAGCTCAACCGTCTATTATTTCTTTTTTGATTTTGAAAAAGAGAACAACCTCATTAACATTAATTTAGATATTGTTCAACTGGACCCTGAAAATAACTTCGAATGCCTTTACGTAAACTACCAGCCCCTAAAGGAGCTGGCGTTTTGCGTGTAGTGTCGTTGTTTCTAGGCAAAGTCTGTCAACGAAGT
>JASLWR010000122.1 GCA_030740765.1 Thermoplasmatota archaeon | reverse complement strand
TAAATGGTAGTCATTTCAATGTTAACTGTGAGTGGCGCACCGGTCTCATTATTGAATAACTCATTTATAACATTTCTCGTCGGTTGGACGGTCCCATCTGACTTTACGTTATTTTGATAGAAAATAACCATCTCCTTGTTGCATTTGATGAACCTGGAATTGCAGGGCTTTTTTTTAATAAAAAGGATGTGCATAGCCTGAGCTTTACCAATGAGTCCCTCGATAATGAAGTGGCATGCCTCGCGAAACCACGCTACCGCGATCCCTCTCAAGATATTATATTTAACCCTAAAGGCAATAATGAGGCTCAAGTCGTGTTCAAAAATCCACAACGTGCTTTAGCTTCGGGACAAGTCATAGCCCTATACGATGGAGAGAAACTTCTAGGGGGTGGAATTTATCGCTAAGAGCAGTAACGATTCTACGTTGAGAGTTCAGTTTTTGAAGATTCTTTTACCTTAGACTTTGCGCGAGATTTCCGTGGTTTGCTATCAGTTGCGACACTATTGCCACTTTTAGATTTTACTCCTCTCAGTGCGTCCAGGTCTTTGAGATCGGGAGGTACAGCTGCTATAGCTTCTTCCATTGATGTGGTCCCTGCTTTGACTTTATATAAACTGTCTTGATGGAGAGTTCTCATACCATTGACAATGGCGATTCGTTTCAGCTCTGTGGTTTCCACTTCTTCGTTGATCCCTTTTATTAATTCCTCACTCGTGCCCATTACTTCGTGAATGCCAATACGTCCTTTATAACCTGAACTCCCACACGCAGGACATCCATCTGCATTCGCTTTATATATAGGATCATCATTATATTGAATTGCCCGATTGATAATCTTTGCTTCATTTCCTTTAGGGACATAAGACTGCTTACACGTTTTACACAATCGACGAATAAGCCTCTGAGCACATACACAGACCAGGGATGAGGATATCATGAATGGTTCAACATCCATTTCCGTAAGGCGTGAGACGGTACCTGGTGCATCATTTGTATGCAGGGTACTAAATAGCATGTGCCCTGTTAGTGCCGCCTCCGTGGCAATCGATGCGGTTTCTTTATCTCTTATTTCTCCAACGAGAATAATATCGGGGTCCTGCCTGAGAAACGCTCGCAGCGCAGTTGCAAAAGTAAGTCCTATCTTTCGGTTCATTTGCATCTGCAATAATCCAGGCAGTGTATATTCAATGGGATCCTCTGCCGCACGAATACAACGGTCGGGTGTATTACCCGAGATTTCCCATATGAACATTCATAATCGTTGAAAATAGCTACTTTCCAATATTTCGATACCATATACTGCATTTAATGTGATTTTTTAATCTTATCTTTCGTTATTTGATGATCAAATCGGCAGTATTTAACAATTATTGCTGATTTTCCCTTTGCTCGGTCAAACCAGGGAAAGATATTTCCTTCTGTTGGAGGTTTCCACAGCACCGGTTCCTTTTGTATCGAAAAATCCTCTTCCTCACCCCGTATCGGGTGCCAGTCGCAATCGCTCTACTCGCTTCAGCATGGTTCGGAACATCTCTCTTGGAATGGCCACCTCGGCCATCTGGAAAGTGATATACTTGGCATGGTGGATCACCTTTGCTCCGATTTTGATGAGTTTCTCCCGTAAAGAGCTCAGCATCCAGTGCTTCACCTTTGGGGGAAGGATCAACCGGCGCATGAAGTTACCCAGATTGTAGGCTAAGCCGAAGAGCTGAAGCCGAACGGCATTGTCCGAAAAGTCATGGCAGGACAATCGGGTCCAGTGGATGGCATGTTTGCCCTCTTTGATCCACTGCTCAGCGGTGCCCCGGTGGTTGTAAAATTTCACTACCTTCTTGGGTGGCCAGTTCAGATTCGTCACGATGAAACCGACCCGCGCAAATAACTCTCCGGCGTGCCATTCGACCTTGGCCACCACCCGGCGAGCTCTCTGCCAACTGGCGGCTCTTGATACGGAAAACTCGCATAAAACACCTTGGGTGCCCGCGAGGGTCGCCCCACAGGCCGAGTGAGTAAAGGGGCGATATGTTTTTGTAAAATCGTGTTGCTCTTCAGCCTGATGGCGTAGGAAAAGTTCTCTTGCTCAAGGTAACAGTAGAGGTCCGGATTGGCGAAGGCGGCGTCACCTCGGAAAAATCGTTTCAGGGGACGCTCACGATAGCGGGCAACGATCGGTTGGAGCACCGACAACCAATCGTCGGCACTGTGCACGTTGCCTTTACGCAGGTTGGCCCGTTCCAAATCACCAAACTGGTTGAAACAGAACAGGGGATGGTAGCAGGTGCAGCCGAAATGACCATTGAAGGCCGAGCCATCCTGCTTTCCGTAAGTCGGGCTCTCCGAACTATCCATATCGAGAATCAGTTTTTTCATCCCCACTCGGCTATTTACCTGGTCAATCCATTGACCGCTCATATCCGTCAGTGCGGTCAGATTCTCAGGCTTGGTTAACATCTGTGTTTCAAAGCGGCTCATTTCACTGGTCGAAGCCGCCGGTTGCCAATCGGCACGACCCCCGACAATTTACCTCATGACGGGATCAAACCGCAGGCGCTCCGCATCGTTCGTGTCTTTATATCCTGCCAGGCGACTAAAGACAGACTGCCGAAGCAGAGCGGCCCTGCCGTGCTGGATATTTTTGCCCGTGCGCTCATCCACAACATTTTAGCTTCCGATCGTAGTCAGCCCGAAAGCCTCATCGAGTTCCCGGTAGAGTAACAATCCTGCATCACTCGTAACATTCGCACCGTGGAACTCCAACTTGATTCGGCGGTTAAATTGAACCCGAAAACAGCTCTTTTTTGCGTCACCCATTAGATATTAAGAATTTTATTACTATAAGTATATTTAAGTAACTTATTATTAATCACATAGCGATTATTTCAAGCAAATTTTCTTATGATGAAATGGAAAATATGGGTTAAGGTATTCGTCTAGCAAGTAGAGCTTCATCGACATCTGAGATTGTTATTTCAGCTAAAATCCTAGATGGATCATTACCAACTGGAATACCGAAAGTCTCCGTACCATTCCACCCAGCAAGAAGGCGCATAATTAATGATACATGAGAAGTCCTATTTGTGGATGCTTGAAGCGCATTATCCAATCGATGAAGGTAGATTC
>JASLWR010000121.1 GCA_030740765.1 Thermoplasmatota archaeon | reverse complement strand
CTGACGGGTAATGTCCCGGCAGGGATAGAAACATCTTGATGTTTCAAGATGAAATGGGAGCCAGTATGGGTCACCTTTACCCTTGGAAATCCGCAGGTTTCTTCCTGGAGTCGGGATTTGCCCATTTGACAATGTGTGCAAATCGAAAACAAGATGGACCTATTCTGCTGAAGGAATAATAGACCGATAGGCGATATTGGTGTTAGAAAAAAAGCTTAGCATATCCAATCCAATAGTCCCACCCGGTATTTTACTCATGGACCTCGATGGGATTATATATTTTTTTGAATTTTTCCTTGAACCTTTCCGGGTCTCTCGAAAATTCTTCATGCTCTTCTATTGCTCGAAGAAGAATCTTGGCCGATTCAAATAATTTTACAGCTCGATAGAACTTCCAACACTGATCATTGATCATATTAGCAAAATTTTTGATGTCTACCTGTTCCCTTTCAGTAAGCATTGTTTCCGGTATCTCATCGGAGTCTATACGTATATCTAGTATATTTTTGATGTGTTCAAGACCGGAAGTTATCTTCGTGATCACCTTGATATCGATATTCAATATTCTTCGTGCAAAGGGATTGGTTATTCTAGCCACGAATTCCGGTTCCAACATCATGAGCATTTTTTCCGAGCGTATCCATCTTTCTGAAAGCAGTTGTTCGAAATTTGTGTGATATGTTCTTGCCGTGAATTTGTAGTTATCCGAGTCCATATCCTCTAGGATCTTTAGAACGTAATTTATGGTTTCAAGGAGCTTTTTGCATTTAAGCTCCTCAAGTTGATAGAATAATTCTTGTTCACTTTTATTTCTAAAGACAGGTTTTGCTTTCGCCAATGGTATCACCCGAATAGTTTCTAGGTTTACACTCTTCTACCTGCTTGCCCCGTTTTTCGGATGATAACATATGTTAAATAATTTTTCTCCATCAATTCAGCTTATGAAAATGATAATTATTAAGAAGCAAATGGTCCCCGTTACCAGCCAGAGGGAGATATTAGGTGAAAGTGAAACGGGAACCTTTACGAAGATTGAAATTGAGTTATTTATTATTATAAAGGGGGTGGGTGAAAGTAAGAATTGTGTTGTGAGACGAATTAAAATGCTATTGAATGACTTCAGCCAAGGTTTTGAAAGCAATCTCCTCGGCAATATATAATTTATTTATTCCGTCACGCAGTTCCTCCAACAATCTTGATATATTTTTCGTTTCCAAATCCTCCTCGATAGTTTGCATTAAGGTCACCATCTCCCTACCGATCCCTTGCATCTCTGTCAATGCCGATGGCTCCGCCTTCTCGAATATCCGGTTCTTTTCATAGCCAAGTTCTCTTATCCTTGCAAGGGAAGGCCAGGAATCCGGCAAAGCCAGAGCAGCGATCTCAGACCAGATATTTGCAGAACACTCGAAGAGTGAAGCCACCTTTTCAAGACTGGGTTTTTCGAGCAGGATCGCCGCCTCTCTCAAGAAATCCGCGTACATTGGCCTGAACGAACTTCCTCCTGTTCCGCCAATTTCGATATATATGAATACGTTGAAGATGCAGTTGAAAAGGTAAGATCCTTTAAACATCTTAGGCCATTTTGGAACCAACGAAGCCCATTTCTTTATACCGGCCAACCCGAAGTTCCTGATGGGCGGGTTCATCATCTGGTAGACACAGTCCCTTATGGCTTCCAGTATCCCTGGTCTTAGATCGATTATCTCATCAGGTAATGAGATTTTCAGAAGCTGGTTCTTTGGCGGGAAAGGAGGAAACTTTGAATTTCGTGCCAGGTTGAGATCGTCGATGGACATGTTTACGCCATTCTTCCCTCTATCCCCAACATACACCGTGTTGGTTTCCTCGTCGATACCGTATACAACGAAGGTATGATACCCGAAATGCGCGTCCTCGGGAATCGCCATGTACGGAAGATAAGCCATATCACCGTAAACGTAGGCTGGCTGCTTATTTCTTAGTATCTTTTTTAGTTCTTCATACCCTCTTTTCGGGCTCCCCGAACGGTACACCTCGCAGTTTCCGCCGATTCTTTTCAGCATATTAACCATAAATTCCTCATTCCGGCCTCCTGTACGCCCTCCGATGAAGGGTGCTGGCATATTCTTCATATACCAGTATATAAATCCCAAGCCACCCCCTAGTCCCAGAAGCATTTCCTCGCGTAAATTCAAATTATTATAGCCTAGAATGCTCTTTATTGCCGTTGTTTGACAGTGCTTTCCTCCGAAATTATTGTAGTCGTTTAGTACTAATCTCTCTTTCATAATTCACACTTGCTTTCTTCTTTCCATGTATTTGTTTAGCAGGAACGGGGAAGGGAGGATACCGAGGAATTGGAAATTCCTCTCTCTAGGCATAGATGTGACTATGCCGACTCTCTTCGCCTACCTGATACATCAAAGAATTCGAATGATCTTCATACTCCACTACACAATTTAAGGCGACCAAAACCTATTACATCATGTCGATAATACCAACATATGGGATGATGTGTTAGGAAGAATAGGGCAGGATAACCGCAGTATTCTAACTACTCTAACAAATCTTTTTCTCATTTCCAGCCTATTACAACATTAATACACAAAATTAATAACTCTGTGTTGGGGGTCTCACATCATGGGATTGCCCCTCATGGATGGTTTGTGACCTTGTGGGGGGTTGTTGGCAGTAAGGACAAACTGAATATCGTAGACTTATATTCTGCCCACAATTCATACACATTCTTGTGTCATCCTTTTTCACTTCCACTTGTTGTTGAACTTTTCCAGGTAGCGCTTCTACTTCTCCACCTTTCTTCTTTATTGCTCTTATGATGAAAATAATAACGTAAACTACAAACACAATAATCAATATGAGTATGATCCATTCCATACCTTGCATAATTTCACACCCTTTTCACTACATTACAATATATTTTTCTTAGGTGTCCCTTTAACTAATAACATAATTTATAAACTTTTCGATCTTGTAACCGTACCGGGGTGCCTGGCATATCTGACCCAGTATTGCTGTTTCGATATTATTGACATGCAATATTCTACATGTATGATACAATATACAAAATACGGCACTGTCCTTAAAAACACCGCATAATTATTATACCATTAAATCATTACCATTAACATGGCAAGACCCAGAAGTAA
>JASLWR010000120.1 GCA_030740765.1 Thermoplasmatota archaeon | reverse complement strand
CGACCATCGTAGCTGTTATAGTCGTACACTTCTTTACTGTACCAGGTACCAGGAACGCGTTTTGTCCAGAACTTTGATTTGATCAAGCTAGTATATTCCAGACCCCCAACAATATTTTCTTTCCCAAAAAGCCCGTATTTCCGTAGGCCTAAAACACTGGCGCCGGAGTGGTCAGGCTGGCGGGAAAAGTCATCCCAGTCCCAGGCGTGATCGTCCCGACCGTATTCAATATATATCTTCAGGCCTGAAGAAGGAAAAGAGGTGACCAAGTAGGCCACCAGGATCTCATCCCAAAGATCTATAGCACTTTCAGGAACATCAGGATCTTTCTGTTTTTCACTTAAAAACAACTCTTCAAAAGGAAGCATCATGGCGTCTTCAAGAGAAATGAAAGACCAAGCTGTGGGTGTCATAGTCCCGTGGCCGGATAGATACGATCTGGAAAAACCAAAAGTAAATTGGGGATTGCTGTAGAATGTTGATGAAGCGAGAAGTGCGGTGAAATACGGCTCGCCTACATTACTGTCATCAAGAGGTGAAAATATGTACTTGATATCAAAACCGATATTTTTCAATCGCTTTTCGTGTACAGTGCCAAACGAAAAATATCTGAAACCTGAGGTATTTGTAGACATCTGGAGCGAACTGTGCAGCCCCGGCCCCCACCACATATTAGCATTCGACACGCCAAGACCGATACCGCGGAGATGAAACAGAAGTTGAAATTCTCTCACTCCTGTTAAAACAAGGGGCGTCTCTTCATGGGGTCTATTGTCGTTCATCCGTTCGTAGATCCCTTTTCGAACGGGTACGGCGTAGTCCAAGTTCTCATTATCAAAATGATAGGGTTCGATGACAAAATAAAGATATTCTCCAGCATAGGATAGTCGTAACGATCTAAACCGACTGATCCCTTTACCAATCCACCTCACTGAACTGTTTTCAAGATTAGGAGCGGTACTGTTTTCAAAATATTCAGCCCGAGCGGTTAGAGACCATCTGTTATTTTGTATTCCAGAAATGGGTTGAAAAGAGGGCCTGAAAAGAAGCGGCGCGGGTGAACTCCTGCTTACAAAGTAACTTTTTTCGTGACTCAAAAGGCGAAATGGATCGGCTTCAAAATAAACCTGAGCCGAGAAGAAAGAAAAAGAGGGAAGGAAAAAGATAAAAGTATAAAGTAATCTTTTTGGCATAGTTGATTCAGGCAATCAAATTATTAAAGTATGAAATTGTTTGCTGGATACCATCATTAAAACTTGTTTTTGGTTCCCATGAAAGTTTTTTCTTCGCCAATGTAATGTCAGGCCTGCGTCTTTTCGGATCGTCGCTAGGAAGATCTTTATAAATAAGCTTCGACTTGGAATTCGTTAGGTCAAGAATGATCTCAGCCAACTGTTGGATAGTATATTCATCAGGATTGCCGAGATTCAACGGGCCGGTAAAATCGTTATCTAGGGTTACAAATTTTATAATACCCTCAACCATATCATCAATATAACAGAATGACCTTGTTTGGGTTCCGTCACCATAAATAGTTATATCTTCATTGCGTAAAACCTGGACTATAAAGTTTGATACCACCCGGCCATCGTCTATTCTCATTCTTGGCCCAAAAGTGTTAAATATTCTTGCCACTTTGATCTCGATCCCGTGCTGGCGGTGATAGTCAAAGAAGAGCGTCTCGGCACAGCGTTTCCCTTCATCATAACATGCCCTCGTACCAATGGGATTAACATTACCCCAGTAATCCTCAGTCTGAGGATGGATTTCCGGATCACCGTAAACTTCACTGGTGGATGCCTGAAAAATGGGTACATCTAATCGCTTGGCCAGGCCGAGCATATTGATTGCACCGTGAACATTTGTTTTTACCGTCTGAACCGGGTCATGGGCGTAATGAACGGGAGACGCGGGACAGGCGAGATGAAATATGAGATCCGCCTCCAGGTATAACGGAAAAGTTACATCATGCCTGATATGCTCAAAACTTGGGTTGTCAAGGAGATGGGCAATATTTTCTTTTCTTCCAGAAAAAAAATTGTCTACACAGAGAATTTCATGGCCTTCGCTTATAAGCCGATCACACAGATTTGACCCTATAAAGCCAGCACCTCCGGTAACAATTATTCTTTTGCTGTCAATTTCTTTTTTCATCACAAAGACTCCTGATTATTTGTTCAATGGAATAAGTTATAGAAGGGTGGAGGCGGGGAGAGTCGAACTCCCGTCCAAAGCAAAGAGCCATCCCATCTCTACATGTTTAGTTTGACTTTTGTGTCTCGCTCCGGTGAGGGTGGCAAACGACCATCATCCGAAGCCAGTCCGAAAGTTCTCATCTTAACGGTACGGACATCCGCTATGACCAGCCCATCTATATGACGTTCCATTCTGACACGACAGGCGAATATCAGAGGGAACGGCTTACACGATATTAAGCGTAAGCTACGTTGCCGTAGTTGGCATCTGTGTTATGTCCGGGAAGATTCAGCAGGTGACCCGGGTCCTGCACATGCCACAAGACGATTCTCATGCTCTGTCGAAGCCAATCGCCCCCATTGTCAATGAACCTAACTTAAATATACGTTGAATCAAGGATGAAAGGGAAACTAGAATGTTTGTCCTCTTTAACCTTTCCCTTCTAGGTATTAGATTGATTATGTGAAGCAATACCTTATCATTCTTTCCTTGGCCGTTGTACCTCTCTATCCTTCCGGGGGATATGACCACGGAACTTCTACTGGTAAAGGTCTGCTGGAACTCGATTTTACGTGGAATCCCTTCAACATGTTTGAACAGGGACAGTCTTATGTTGTTTTGGGCTACGGTTTTACGGATAGATTGGATGTTCATGGGTATTACTCGATTCATACAGAAGGTTTTCACACTTACTATGCAGGACTGTTCTTCCAGTTCGTTAAATCAGAAAAAGTTGACCTGGCTACAGCAGCGGGCATGCGAATAAACGGAGAGAACAAAAACAGTGACCTCTTTTTTCCTCAACTTCTTTACACCATTAAGCTGAAAGACGGGTACAGCGTGGGCGGCAGTTTTGTGAATATTATGGGTGATGTAAATCAGTCCGTTGAATCGATGCCATTGGCTATGGATGTTGCCCTTTTCATTCCTCTTAGCCGGTATCTGTCTTTGCCTGACACCATCAAAGACCTGAAACTGGGCGTGGGGCTATTCAACCCCGTCACCA
>JASLWR010000011.1 GCA_030740765.1 Thermoplasmatota archaeon | reverse complement strand
TGGATTTACCGTTAATTTTAAAGTAAAGTTGTCAGCGATTCCCGGACCCTCATCTATCTTCAGTTCAAGGAAATATGATTGCGTGTTTTCGCCAACCTTGATGGCTATTGATTCATCGATGTCCTTGTAACCTTTCTTCGTTATCGTTATCGTATAATCGCCCACAGGGACACCGATGGACTTGGGTTTAATAAGATATTCTCCTGTACCGTTCTCGGAATCTCCCCAGTGGGACACCCCCCCCGACGCGAGTTCTATATTGGCACCTCCGATAAGTTGTTCCGAGCCGTTTACAAGGGTTTTTATATATCCTTTAAGGTATCCGAATACGATAGGTCCCTCACCTTCAGGGGACATCATGAAGTCTTTGTTTTCTACATCTTTCGAGTCCTTTATCTGGAATTCCGTGGAGGAAGTATTGTAGCCGTCTTTGTCCACCTGTATCTTGTAGACTCCAAATACAAGTATCTGTTGATAATATCCCGTTGCGTTTGTTACGACTTCTGTGGTATTCCCGTTTGCCTTGTTCTCTATCTTTACGTTTGCTCCTGCTATCGGATCGCCGCTTGTCCCGTTTTTTACATGACCTTTAACCATCCCATAACCGGGTGGTACATCAAGAACAAAGAAATTATATACCTGGGTGGAAACGTTCAATATGCCGTCAGTAACTTTCATAGTATAATTGTTCTCCCCTCCAGTGGCACTCCAATCATACTGGAATATTTCACCCTGAGTATAATTCCTCAAATGCTCCTCTGTTAAACATGTCATTTCCATATCGCCCTCATCGAGGGAGACCCAGCATTTCACGTTGGCTGCGTATAATGTATCGGTGAACTTCAACTTGAAATATACCGTATCGTCTTTTCTCAGTGATGTCATGGAATCCCTGACCGTCTTATCTTCAATTACAGGTGCGTCATTTGCGATCTGGGTGACTTCAAGACTGGTACTCTTTGTAAGTGCGGGGTCGGTCACTGTGGCGGTTATGGTAAAGGTTCCGTGTTCATTGATGGATACATCTGAGAAATAAATTGCCATGATCGCGGAAGCACCGCTGGTACCGCCACCTCCATCTCCGCCTCCCATGGGTTCGAGCCTTTGGGTAAGATTATTTTTGAATATCAGATTGTTTGCGCCGTCCTTGATCTCAAAACCTACCTCTATCATTGGATCACAATTGCTTCCGGATGTGTTCAGGTCGACGATGATGTCGAAGTTTTGACCCTGCAGCACCGTATCAACGGGGTCCGTTTTCACTTCTTCCATGGTTAGGTGGATGGCATTCTTGATCACAACATTGGCCGAACTGGTCTTAGCCGTGCTGGTACACGCGTCGGTGACCTTTATCTCGATAATGAACGTCGCTTCCTTAGATGGACGCCATTCGAATTTCAAGCCCTTCTCAACGAAACTGGTCATTTCATTCGGTTCGGGACTCTGAAAATTCTCGATCACGAGTTCCCCAGGCAGCACAATCTCATTGACACCGCCGGTCTTAACAGTAACATTGATGACCAATCCTTTATCCAGCTGTCTTTGGTTTTCTCTGGAGCTAATGTCATTGCATTTGTGATTGCCTTTATTTGCAATATCCGCGTTAATAATGTGCCCCTTCGAATGGAGTATGCCGTATTCACCTGCCCCGTTGGATGGTGCCCTATAAAGAGTAATATTGTTGATAGTATATTCGACAACTTCTTCAAAGGTCAGAACCTCCTGGTAGGTGGCTGGACCTCCGCCGTCGTAGGATACTGTGGCCACGATTGTATATTGATCCTCTATCGTAAAATTAAAAAGATTGCAAACGACATCATTATTTCCCGGCAGATAGGTTCCTCCAGGTGTTTCATTATCCTGATCCTCGGAATTTTGGCTCGTAATCTCGACCTTGATCCGGGCATTGTTTACTGCTTCATCTGCAACCTCAAAGGTAACGTTTACTTGCCAGAAACCAAGTCCGTACTTGTCATTTACAACCGAACATTCAAGTATCTGAAAACCAACATTACTCACGGAACCTGCTCTTGTTTCTTCATTTGCCACTGCAGCAGTGGTCAAGAGTGTAAGAGCGCTTAAAAGCAATCCGACAATTATGAAACCTGTTGTGATCTTCCTGTTTTTCATCGATACTCACCTTTTGTCATTTTTAAATAATATCGTTTGGGAATTTGTTAAAGCTAAACCAATAATGTTCTTAATATATAAAAAGTGTGAACAGAATCTATCCAACGAATATTGCATATTTTCATATGGATTGTGGAAAACCATTTGGGCAAAAAGATTAATGTATCAAAAAATTGTTGTCTGATTATTACCGTTTTACGTGCTATATGCCGGGGTATACATGATAAGGAAAACTAGTGAATTATTAATTATTGTTCTATTAATTCTGATTTTTCCAATATTCATAAACACAAACCAGGCGGAGTCTTTACAGCCAAACGAAATTAATGTTCAACTAAAGGGTTCGAGTTACTATCCGGCACCTTCGGGATACCGTCACCGACCACTGGTAGAGTTCTTCACCGGATTGAGCTGCCCATCCTGTATGAACGGCCCTCATCAGGATATGGAAAAACTCTGGGATGAAAAGTCAGAAGATCCTGAACAACCATTCAATTTTGTGGTCTTTCACGAATTGAACGGCGGGGGCGTCGACGATCTTGCCACCGAGGATTCAAAAGAACGCATGAGACATTATCAACCCGGCGTATCAGGCACTCCCGACTCGGAATTCGACGGCGGCTACGTAGAATTGGGCGGTATGACCGGAGGGACCCTGAATTATAACACAGCATCCCAGGCCTTGGATGATTCCACAGAGCGATACAAACGGACTATCAATCCACTTCGTCCACTTCAATCATTGAATAATAATTTCAAATACATCGATCTGTTCGTGGATCAAATCTATAACGGAGACAGTTATGCAGTTAATGTTCAGGTTCATTATCTCGGAAGCAATGCCCTATTACCTCTTGAGCAACTTCAAGGCAGTCTGTACGTATTCATGATGGAAGAGAACGTCGAAGCCTATAGCACAGTCGAGGAAAGTATGGTTGTCAATAGGAACGTTTTCAGAGATTATGCAATAAAGGGTCAGGAGTTCACCCTTTCAAACGATGAAGTATTCATAACAACTGTGGAATGGGATATACCCGAAGCAAAGATTCCCATCAGACCGGGGAATCTCACCGCGGTTGCCGCAGTATACGATCTCGACGATACCAGTTCACAGGAGGGCAACCAGGGTAATAATGCCCAGGTGCCAAGATGTATTCAATCGGCAACTCCGGCATCCACTGCCTTTGATCGGGGGAACGATATACCGGTGATCTCCAAAGTCAATACCGTTGTTGATGGAAAAGTAAACGTAAATGCAAAGATAGATGACAGTGACGGTATTTCGAAAGCAGTAATGCTGTATAACTTCGAGGCACCCAATGCAACTCAATGGTCGTATGCGGAGATGAATTTGACGGGGGAAGAGGTTTGCGATGACGCCGGTGTATGCTATGCGTACGGAGATAGCACGGCAACTGCAACGATAGAGGGTGCCGATTCGGGTAATATATATATAATGATCCTAGCGTATGACGGCAGTGGGATCGAATCCGGCGGTCTCGGGGCTGAAGGACGGTCTTCGATATACGATTTCACCATCACAGTGGGTGCTTCGGGTGGTAAGTCCGATGGGCAATTTTCTATGGAAAGCATAATATGGATACTGGGCATTCTGTTTGTTGTAATCATTTCGTTCTTCCTGTATATTTCACGAGGAAATCACGATAGTCCCGGGTCCGAGAATGGATCATTGAAGGGTATGTTTAAACGGAATAAAAAATTGCTAACCATTGTCATTGTATTGGTTGTAGGGATTATAGGAATAATTTCCGTATATGCCATTATGCTCTCTGGTGGTGAGGAGGCGCCGGATTTCACGGTGACTGATATTGAGGGAGACTCCTTTACCCTTTCAGAAAACAGAGGAAAGGTTGTTGTTATTGATCTCATGGCAACTTGGTGTCCGGATTGCAATGATGCGATGCCAAATCTGGTCAAGGTACATGAGAAATACAAAGACGACATAGTTATGATATCAATTGATATCGACAACGGTGAATCTGAAACGGAGCTGCGGGATTTCAAGGAAAAACATGGTGCTGATTGGAGTTTTGCATTCGATTCGGATGATCTATTCCATAAGTACAATCCATTGAATATACCGAAACTGGTCATCATCGACGGTGATAGGGGAGTGACCTTCACGGATGTGGGTGTGGTATCCGAGGAAGAGTTATATGGTGAGATCGAAAAGGCCTTGAGCGGGGATGCGGCCCTTGCATCATTGGGAACCACCAGTCTGGGTCTTATTGGTCTGGCCATCGGAGTCGGTGTGGGTTCGTTCTTCTCCCCGTGCTCCTTCCCTCTTCTACCCGGTTATATGTCATTCTATCTGGGAATCGATAAATCCCGTAGCATACGTAGGGCTTTGTTGGGGGGTGGTGCCGCAGCTCTGGGCTTGGTGCTCGTATATCTATTGATTGGCATCATCGTGGGGTTTGGGGGAACCGCAATTAAACCCTACATACCGCTCATGGAGCCCATCGTCGGCGTAATAATCCTGATTATGGGATTTGTCCTTCTGACCAATTATACCATACCGATACATCGAATATCAGAACCCATAAAGAAAATGTTCTCTCGAAAAGGAAAATCGGATGCTATGACTGAAGAGAATAGCGGATATCTGAAATTGTTCGGATATGGCGTTGGATATGCTGGGGCCGCAGCGGGTTGTACGGCACCGCTTCTCCTTGCTCTTATTTTTGGAGGTTTGTCTTCCGGTGGTTTCTTCAGCGCGCTTTTAATATTTGTGATATGCGCGGCGGTGATGGCTGCTCTGATGATCTTTGTTACAATTATGATCGCGATGTCTGCAGGGACCATCCTACAAAATCTTAAAGTGTCAACTGAATGGATAAAACGTATAAGTGGGATTATACTTATCGTCGTCGGAGTATATTTGGTGGCTTATTACTCAATTGTTTTCTAATGATTGCACCGTATCTTTTTATGGGAGAGGGAACATGAGACGCGTATATTTAGACAACGCTGCAACAACGGCACCCGATCCGGAAGTTATCGAAGCAATGTTGCCCTTTTACAAATATTATTACGGAAATTCTTCCTCACTTCATACATTTGGCAGGGAGGCGGGGGTAGCACTTGAGGAATCAAGGGAAAAAGTTTCCGCTTGCTTGAACGCTGAAAAAAAAGAAATTATTTTCACTTCGGGGGGAACCGAAAGTGATAATATTGCGCTACTGGGTATTGCCCTGAAACGAAAAAAATTTATCAAGGAACATCCCAAAGGCCCGCATATCATAACCACTCCCTTTGAGCATCCTGCCGTTTTCAATACGGCCAAGTATCTGCAGACGCTGGGTTTCAAAGTGAAATATCTCCCAGTGGACCAATATGGTTTTGTAGACGTAAACCAGATTCAGGAGTCCATTTCTGCAGGTACATTTCTCTGCTCGATAATCTACGGACATAATGAGATCGGCACAATAGAACCCATCGAAGAGATTGGTAAAATAACCAGGGAAATGGGAGTAGCTTTCCACACCGATGCGGTTCAAGCCTTCGGCAAGGTGCCTATTGACGTAAGGAGGGAAAACATAGATCTCCTGTCGCTGTCGGGTCATAAAATATATGGTCCAAAGGGCGTGGGAGCGTTATATGTCAGGAAGGGAATGAAGATAGGGCCAATAGTCCACGGAGGGGGGCACGAACGGGGATTTAGATCAGGTACGGAGAACGTTCCGGGTATCGTTGGTCTTGCCAAGGCTTCGGAGATTGCCACCACGCGTATGAAGCAGGAAACGAGACATCTACTTAATCTCAGGGACAAATTGATCAAGGGCATCTCGAACAATATTAAGGAATCATTCCTAAACGGCCATCCGGTAAAAAGGCTGCCCAACAATGCACACTTCAGGTTCACTGCTGTTGAAGGAGAGTCATTATTGTTATTACTTGATAATATGGGTATTGCAGCTTCCACGGGCTCTGCCTGCTCTTCAAAAAAGCTGGAACCCTCCCACGCCTTACGAGCCATTGGTATAGATCCGGCGGAGGCACATGGTTCATTGAGATTCACCCTTGGTCGCATGAATACGGAGGAAGAGGTTGATTACCTTCTCGAGGTATTGCCCGACATCGTGTCAAAATTAAGAAATATGTCTCCGCTCTGGGGGAATAAAAAATAAAAGGTAAACGGCTTAAAAACATTTTTATTATTATTTGGTATTCAGCGGAATCGGCCTTTTAAGGCTCCCGTTGCACTCCGGTCAATCGGAGATTGCCCTGAGCCTTCGATTTCCATCGAAAATCTACAGGCTGCGATTCCGCAAACATCGTCAAAAGTGCGAACCTTTGATGCAATGCATCCAGTCCTTACGAGTCCTGGCATATCTTACGACGCACGTTACATCTCGGCGTACCTTCGGCACACCTGACCTGCCTGCAAGGTGCAGTCCGACTACGCAGACCCTACGGCTCTGCTGCGCCTTCAAGGACAGTACCTTGAAGACACACCTGGATTTGCCGAGGCGTAAACCCGTAGGCATACCTGCCGAGGGTGCAGCAAAGTCCGAAGGAGTTTGCAGAGTGCCAACGGGCATCGGCAAATCATTACTCGAAAGGCCTCGACATTCTGTCAAGGTTCGCACATTTGACAATATACCGCCGGGTAGTTCCCGAGGGGTGATTGAAATAACATCGAAGGAAAAAATTGTCGAGAAGATACAGCGGTTGAAGAAGGAAAGGAATGCCATCATTCTCGCCCACAATTACCAGGTACCTGAGGTCCAGGATGTAGGAGATTATCTTGGAGATTCTTTGAATCTTAGCAAGATCGCCGCCGGGACCAACGCGGATGTGATAGTTTTCTGCGGCGTCGACTTCATGGCTGAAAGCGCAAAGATACTGTCTCCTGGAAAGGTAGTAATTCATCCTGTAAGGGGAGCGTCATGCCCCATGGCCGCAATGATCGACGTTGAAAGCTTACGTGAACTTCAGCGGGCCAACCCGGAAGCTGCCACGGTGGCCTATGTGAATACCACTGCAGAGGTCAAGGCGGAAGTCGATATCTGCTGCACTTCTTCCAATGCGGTAAGAGTTGTTAAGAGTCTTCCCAATAAAGAGATCATCTTCGTACCGGATGTTAATCTGGGGCTTTATGTCCAGAGATTCGTTCCTGAAAAGCGATTCATCTTTTGGCGTGGTTACTGTCACGTTCACCAAAATATTGATGTGGAGGATATCCGTGAACTAAAAGAAAAACACCCCGCGGCTGAGATAATGGTACACCCGGAATGCCAACCCGCAGTTATCGATATGGCGGATCACGTTTATTCCACACAGGGTATGATGCAGCATGCAAGGGACTCGTCGGCCCGTAAATTCATCCTTGGGACTGAGAGAGAGATGAGCTATCGATTGGGTAAGGAGAATCCTGACAAGTTCTTCCTGCCTGTTGAAAATGCAATATGCACGGCAATGAAAAAGATCAAGCTCGAGGATGTGTTGAATAGCCTTGAAACACTGGAGCCCCGGATCGAGCTCTCACAGGATATAATCGAACGCGCACGCTTACCTCTGGAGAAAATGGTCGATATCGGCAGGGGAGATTGAGTAATGTTTCCATCCGTTGAGCCTGATCTCCGTCAAAATGCTGCTCTGACGGTAATTCTATATTCCACTACTGCAGACGAAGCCGAGGCAAAGCGTATCGGTGGGGCCCTTGTTCGGGAAAAACTTGCGGCATGCGTGAATATATTGCCGAAAATGAGATCGATATACCGATGGAAGGGGAATGTGGAGGAGGCGGACGAATGCGTAATGATTGCAAAAACGACGAAAGATCATGCGGATGCTGCAACAAAGCTCATACGTAAATTGCATAGTTATGAACTGCCGTGCGTCATCGTCATTTCCATCATTGATGGACTGGATGAATACCTAGAATGGATAATTGAAGAGACCAGGTAAAATTATAAAAGATTAATGCTGGTTCTGTTAATCGTAGGGTTGTGATGATTTATGAAAATGATATCCCTTGTTTCGGGAGGCATTGATTCCCCGGTGGCAATATACCTGATGCTGAAACAGGGTGTGGAAATGATCGCCCTGCACCTTGATAACCGCCCTTTTACCGATGACAAGGAAGTTAGAAAAGCAATTGCATTGGTAGAACATCTCGAGAAAATTTCTAAAAGTAAAATAAAAAAATATCTGGTGTCCCACAAGGAAAACCAAGTAGCCTTTGCGAGCACGTGCAACCGGCACCAGCAGTGCGTTCTTTGTAGACGGATGATGCTGCGCGTGGGCGAGAAGATCGCCGGGATGACCGGGGCTTCCGCTCTAGTCACGGGTGAATCTCTGGGACAGGTCGCCTCTCAGACCATTGAAAACATAAAGGTGGAGAACCAATCCGTGAAAATCCCAATATTACGCCCACTCATAGGATTGGACAAGGTGGAGATTATAGATATAGCGAAGGAGATCGGTACTTACAAAATATCAATTCGAGCGGGTGTCTGCTGCACCATAGTGCCAAAAAAACCGTCCACCCGGTCGGAACTGGGTAGAATATTAGCCGAGGAAAAAAAGATAGATATCGATTCGTTACTGGATATATCGATGGAAAGCCTGGTGATCTCATAAAAAAAATTTCAATATTGCGTTTTCGCAATGGAACCACGGAGACGGTGGAAGACACCCTGGCAGAAGAGAGGATGCTCAGGGTGGAAATCCATGACACCTTGAGTTTCGATACGATCATTTCTCCCGGTGATATTCGTTATTATGTTTTAGGTCACATGTTAACAGAGGGTTTTATCCTCAAGGTGGATGACTTGGAAGAATACCGGGAATGGGAAAAGGACGATGTTCTCTATGTTACCCTTCGAATCAAGAATTTCGAGATAAAAAAATCGTTAATGAAAAGGAACTATAATATTATCTGGACCGAGTGCGGGAGCGGAGCCGAGATAAAACGAAGCGGTGACCGATTTAAAATATTCAAAAATGAATTTATTATAACAGGTGAGGACCTTTTAAGGATCAACTCCGGTATAAAAGGTCGAACGGAGCAATTCAATCAAACGGGGGCTTTTCATTATGCATTCCTATTCGACATGGATATCAATTTGATCGAACTTGCATATGATATCGGTCGACATAACGCCGTGGATAAGGTAGTGGGAAAATTATTGGTCCAAGGTATTGATCTTAATGATAAGATATTGTTCGTTACCGGTAGGATAACCTCTGACATCTGTCTTAAATGCCTTCGGGCAAGGATACCGGTGGTGGTCTCGAGAAGCGCAGTTCTCGATTCTTCCGTGCGGATAGCGCGAAAATACAATATGGGTTTGGTGGGTTTCCTAAGGGGAAAAAGGTTAAATATTTATAGCAACGGAAATATAAAAATATGAATTATATTATGCATTAATTAAAAACTATTATAAAGTATGACTTTGAGATTCCATTGAAATTCTCATAGTAGTGTTTGAGTATAGTAATGATTAAACCTCTTCGAAAGAAAAAGACATGAATGTACAGGGTGACAAGAAAGCCCTCACTTCATGAGGGAAATTTAGACCCTTAACTGCCTACCCTTGCACATATTCCTTCCCAGTCCGTTATTTTCTCCCCATATCTCAACTCCTCAGGCGGACCCTTTGGAAAATAACCCATCATTTCCATAACAGAACCGCATTTTGGACAATGGAAGAGCCGATTATCACCAAAATCCTCAATTTTCGCTTGAGTTATACTTGAATGAGCTAGATAATGCTTATATCTCCGGGACCATTTCCGACAGTAGGCACCATAATGACGAATCATTTAAAACTGTCTATCAGGGATATGCCCGATCACCGAATATATAAAATCCTCAACAAACATATCGACATAGAACATATTTCCATCGTGATCTTGATACCAAAACACCACCTTTTCGCCATCATAGTAATACAAGCGAAAATTCGCAATTGCAGGATGGCGAACGTATCTTGCCACATATCGCGCAATCTTTCCAGGTTTGTTCACCCTACTTTCTTTTGGAAGATATACATAGAAACCCTCGTTGTACTTCTTAAATAGCATATTGATGAATTTGCTCATTTCGGGAGTATTTGGTAGTGCTGATTTTAACCGGGTCAATACCTGATATTGCCATGTTCTTCGCATTGAGCGGGCGGGAATGAATTTCTTCGGCCTAAATTTCCCCTTTCGATCGAAGCCCCCCTCCGTCAATATCACATGTACATGCGGTTTGAATCCAATATCTCTTCCAAAAGGGTGCAACACCACAATTGCTCCAGCTTGAATTGGACTTCGAAAACAATGGCTCAATACATCGTTTATTGCTTTTATCGCTCCATCCATTATAACTTTCCAAAGTGTTCGATTTTCCAATAACATAGGCCAAAGTAGATCTGGCATTCCCATAACAAAATGATGGTGAGGAACATCAAACAGCTTCTTCTTAAGCGTCTTCGACCGATATCGATAAGGTAAGCATCGATCTGACCGATCTCGATGAGGGTAATGTGAAAATGACGGATGACGGATGACGGATGACGGATCGATGGATGATGGAAATAGGCGAAAGTTCACCTGCACTATAACGGTGGCAACAACGATACCGGAAGGTGAATATGAACTTGAGATAACGGTGACTGACGGGGATATAACCGATGACCCAAATGAGGTCAATGGCGAATATATCACTCTGACGGTTACACAAGCTGAAACGGACGATACCGGTAATGATGCCTCAGCGGATTCCCCGGGATTCATGGGAATTGAGGCTCTCGTTATTCTCATGGGCGTTGTGATCCTGGTATCGAGAAAATACCGAAAATGAATGCCCGGTTGATCAGTTATAAACCAACTGGACTGAGATTAGTCCCTGGTCGTTTCAGGATATCTCCAAAGAAAAGACGTCTATTATCCGTACTGCGGTTTTTCCAAAAAATCAATAACAGATAACCATCCAACTAACTCGATATGACCCCGTAAACCCACTCGGCAGCTTTTCGAGCTTCTTTTTCCGATTCTGTCTTCAGGAGGAGCTTTCCGTCCGGATATATGGTAACTTCACAGAACTGCTCGATGATGAGGAGAACCCTTGCATTGCAGATTATTTTTGTTTCTATCTCCCGGAATTTGCCTTCCAAGCCGGACAGCTCAAGCTTCATTTTCGTGTTTGGTACTGCTTCGAACGCACCTTTTGAGCTGCAAAGCTCCAAAATATAGAAACACATTTTAGCACATTACTTTCAATAGTTCCTCTATCTTTTCCGCAAATATTTTCGCTTCGTCCATTGTATTGTAGAGGTAGAAGGAGGCACGTACGCTCCCGTCGATCTTTTTTTTATTGTACCAGCTGTGCAGACAATGCATACCTGAACGAACCATTATATTTGCCGAACTGTCCAGATACAATGCAACATCATGAGGGTTCATCCCCTCGATATTGAAATTGTATATACCTCCTCCCTGGCCGTCTTTATTAACACCGATGGAGGATATCCCGTGAATGTCGCCAAGTCTTTTCGAAACATATCCCCGCAGCGCATTCTCATATACACTGATTTTCTGCCGTCCCAAGTTTTCGATATAATCGATAGCGGCTCCACCACCTATTATTCCGGCGTAGTTCTGGAGTCCACCTTCGAATTTTCTTGGAGGTTTTTCGAATTCGATCGCTTCGTTCTCTACCTTCGTAACGGTTCCTCCGCCCACAATGAACGGAGACAGGCTCTCCAGCACATCCGAGCGGCCATAAAGAACGCCTAAGCTCGGCCCCAGCATCTTGTGAAACGAAAAACACAGAAGGTCAACATCCAGCATCTTCACGTCTATCTCTTTGTGACCCGCGGACTGAGCGGCGTCAAGCATAACCATAGCACCGTTCTCATGCGCTATCTCAGTAATATCTTTTATGGGCAGAGTATGTCCGTCCAGGTTCGACGTATGGTACACGCTTACCAATTTGACATTACGAGTACACAATTCTTTGAATCCCTCGAGATCGAACGTATCATCCTTTTTCGATCTTGTTTGATGGTGTTTTATATTACCTGATCTTCTAAAATTCTGCCAGACTACCTGGTTGGAATTATGCTCTCTGTCTGTGGTTATGACTGTATCATTATTTTCAAATGTCAGGGAATTTGCCACGAGGTTGATGGCTTCCGTGGAGTTCTTAGCAAAAATAATTTCGTTTCTGTCTTCAGCATTGAGAAATCGTCTGATCTTTTCCCTGACTTCTTCGCATTTTCTCGTAACGTCCACACCCAATCTGTGCACGCTTCGAGCTCCGCAGGATCCCATGTTGATATAATAATCATTCATGGCATCCATGACCTGTTGTGGCATCAAAGTAACGCATGCGCTGTCGAGATATATGGGCGGTTTCCCATCAATCTTTTTATTCAACAACGGAAAACTTTTTCTGACTTTTTCGACATCCATTATTGCGCCCTACCTACTGTTTACTTGAAAATCCAAGTCCTATTGGCGCATACTTCGTTACGCAACACCTTTCAGGTACACGATGAATCAGAGATTCATCTATATCCTCGGCAGGTATGCCTGCGGCGTTGTTGCACCCTCGGCCAACTAACGCGTTGGCCGGGATGGGAACGTTCCTGGAAGGAAGGTTCCGAGTATCAACAGGTGTGTTTACGGGCTTGGATTGAAAGTGTGGCGACCCGGGTCGCCTTCAAATGACATTATTAACTCGTTTAAAATTCCGGTATGATCTTTACATAACTTGCCGCTCTCAATTTGTGCTTTTATCATTTCCTTCTGCCAGTGTGAGTTGAACAATCTACAGTTTGTATTATTACAGAATGCCTCGCCGGTAGTATGATAAAAGACGGCTTGCAATATATATCCTTTTATGACCTCAGTTAGTCTCTCGTCGTTGTGTTCCATGAATCTACCTTGAAAATGCTGGTTCAACAATTCAGCGGGAACTGTAGTATCTCCAAGAATTATCCCCATCTGTTTCATCCTGTAGAAATCTCTGGGTTTGGCAGGGGCTTCTACGATACCGCTGGTGGAGATCACTGCAGGATACCCTGTGATGATCACCCGTGCATGATAGCGCCTATCATTATCATCGAAGGTGGCTATGAGACGGTTCGTTATAAAAATATGTAAAACCGACATTTCTAGCTCGTTTTCCGGTATCATTTCTCTCGATAATTTTTGAAATTCAAATCCATCGTATATAACGCCGATCCTTCTTGTTTTCGGATCATCCAGTAATTTTTTTTCGAATTGAATCTCACCGGGTAGTGGATTGAAATCTTCAAGCTTTCGTTTTTGATCTCTAAGCTTTATTCGAGCCAGTTTTCGGGCAAATTCAGGGATTTTTTCCCGAACCCCGAAGTGCTCGATAAAACCGCTTCGTAACTCTACTCTGATACCAGGGATCAGCTCTGAGAGATATTTTTTAATTTCGGATAGAACCAGGTTTCCCGAAGTAACATCATCGTAAAGAATAATGGTTCTGGCACTATTTATTATTGAGGAGGTCATAGGCTATTTCAGCCCCTTTTTTGCCCGATAGGAGCATGGAACCGAAGGTTGGCCCCATTCTGGGCAACCCGTATGTTGTAGACACAGACATACCGGTGGCAATCAGTCCGGGATAGACCTCTCCCGTATGTTCGACCACCAGATCCTCGGACTTCTCTACCCACATGGCACCAAAACCCACGGTCTTTATTAGATCTCTTTCCTCCAATTTTTTCACAACCACGGCATCATGTCCCGTGGCATCGAACAAGAGACGGGATTCCAGTGCAACGGGATCGACACAGGTAATTTCTCTTGGCAAGGCGGAGATCGGACTCCAGTTTATCACAGCACCTGCGACCCTATTCCCTTCCCGTATGACAATATCGTCGAATTTTGTCATGTTAAGTATCTTTGCACCGGCTTCACAAGCTGCGGCGATCAGCTTTGAGCACGCCAATGGACCCGGTGTAATGTAGAGGCTATCCGAATATCGTTCGTACCTTATACCAAGTTCATCCAACACCTTATGGGCAGGGGCCCGAATAGTGATAGTGTTCATGAGATAACCACCGATCCAGAATCCGCCTCCGAGATAATTGTTTCTCTCCACCACCAGAACTTTCACGTTTCTGCTCGCCAGTTCCTTTGCAGCCATTAAGCCGCTGGGGCCTCCACCGATTATTATAACATCGCTTTCAATGTATTCGTCCATATCCTTTGCAAATTGGCTGATTATCGCTTTTGTGATATCACTTTCGCTTGCATGTTCAAAGATCACTTTTTCACACCTTCCTGATTAACAATTCGATAACTTAACTTTAATCAGGGCGGAGTATACAGATTTATATATAGCATTTACGTTATCACTTCAAGAGAAGAATAACCACTCGTGAAATGGAAAAACGCTCAAATCCCCAAATATCGGATGATTATCAATAAAAGAGAAAGCCACTTTTAGATGTGGCGATTATACTTGAACCTGTATATCGGGTAAGTTGGTATCTATGTCGGATAAATAATACTTTTTTTATAAGAAATGGTAAAATTATGTAAAGAATACACAAAATTGTGGGGAAATTGACATAGCGCCCCTATTGTCGAATGTTTTGTTCGCTTTTCCGAGGAAAATCCCTTATTTTACACTTGTTTTTTTTCTTCTACCTGTCATGTAACAGCCAAAACTTCATAAAACTGTAACTCTAAAATTACCTATCCATTTTTACTATAACCGCATCGCTCTCACCCAATTTAAAGATTAGCAATTTATTTGAGTTCAGGAAGGCCCTCGATTGATCTCGAATAACAAGTATTTCAACCCTATGTCCGATAAGTTCCTTACCAACTGGATATCGTACCTTACGGAACTTGATAGTGCCATCCTTCTTCACTACCCTGGCATATACTCGGCGTAACATCCTCTCATGGTAGTCAATTCTCGTATCATATTCTCCAAGGAATTTGGATTGACCAAAGATCTTGATCAAATCACCAAATACCTTTACGATTACCTTATCCTTGATGAATCTCGGATCCACGGGATATATCTTATTTCTGAAGGATATCGTCGCATTCTTTCTTACCTTCCTCTCATGGTGCTCGCTGAAGATATCGAAGTGGTCCCCGCAGGACATCCTCGGAGTGAAATCGACATATCGGAAATTGGGTGGGTTCCCGCCCAATGAGCTATGTTCGTGTTTCTCATTATACCATGAGATCCATTCCTGAAATTTCTGATTCATGTCGTCGATATCTTTGAATCGATACTCTGGGATGAAATCATCCTGAATAAATCCAAACAAGCGTTCGATCTTCCCTCTGCCCTGGGGATGTCTTACAGTCCCGTGGATGACGTCTATTCCAAGCCTTTTACATACCAGTTCATAATGAGTGAAACCCTTTCCCAGATGACTCCTGAACTGCGTACCCCTGTCGGAATACATCTGGTTGGGAATTCCGTACTCTTCAACGCTGTTCCACAGTAGTTTCAAGGCCTGGTATGCGGTTGTATCGGGAACGAACATCCCCCTGATTGTCTTCCTTGTATAGTCATCCAGAATAAGGATGAGAAAAACCAGGCCAATGCCCTCGATCACTATGGCATCCATGTAGTCAATTTGCCATAGACTGTTTGGATGACATCTTTCGAAATCTCGGAAGAATTTTGGATTTTCTTTGACGCGTTTGTTTTCGCCTGCTGCCCTCAGGATGCGCCATATCGTTTGTCGATGGAAACTTTGTTCGGATTCCTTGTTGAAAAGGTCTCAAATCTTTCTGCAACTCCTAGTTCGATTTTCGACTTTCAGATCGATTATCTGTTTCCGAACCGATGCATCGGGGGGGCGAAACAACCCTCGGGGTTTGTTTCGAAGGCCAGCGGCACCTTCATTCTCATATCTCTCTCTCCAACTGTTCATAGTTCTCCAGCTCACTCTGCATCTCTGGCGGCAGCTGCGATGGTCCGATCCCGATCTATCACTTGTAACACGTATTTCAAGCGGTGACGAACAGTTTCATTGTCATATATCGTGGTCATAGATTCCCCTCCTGGTTTTCGGATAGGTAATCCACTTAAATTTATGAAGTTTTAGAGTTACAAAAATAGTCAATTTTGGGTGTTACACGACATTCTACCGGTACCCAATGCTTATTATATTGCAGAAGATGGAATAACAATCTCTCGGTTGAACAGTAAGACATTTATTCCCCACGGGGAGATAATCGATATAAAAAATAAAAAGGATATGTCCATGACTTTTTGGATAGGGATTGGGAACAGGGATTTGTTGGGCTGGGCCTGTGTGGCATACTCCGGGAGATACGGGTGGGTGAGAATTTACCATCGAAAGTTTTCAAGTATGGTGTTTATAGATACCCTGGGGAAAAAATATTTGATAGCTCCTGAAAATCCTGAGAGCTTTATTCGGGAAACCAAACAGATGATCAGCATTACTCGGACTTATAGGGGTGACGATTATTATGGGGACGACAATTCAGAGAGCGATTCAGGTTTCGCAGAAGTAGTTGACGAAAATGGGTTTCCTGAAGTTTTAGATTATTGATTTATTTTATTCATGAGTCGCCGGATACTCCCTATCCCCTTACGAACATGTTGAACTTTTTCTCCACGCCAATGGTTGTTTCCGCCCCGTGACCCGTGAAAACCACTGTATCGTCTGGTAGAGTATACAGTTTTTCCTTGATGGATTTCTTAAGTTCATCGAGAGACCCACCTTCGAAATCGGTCCTCCCTATGGAACCCTCGAACAGCGTATCTCCCACGAAAATTCCTTCGCCACACAGCAGGCTTATACATCCCTGGGAATGACCCGGCGTGTGCAGTACCGTAAAAGTAATATCGCCAACCTCGATTTCTTCTCCTACCTTCATAAATCGATCCGGGTCCGGGACCTGATCGATCACCATTCCCCATCGCATCGCTGAGTTCTTTGAATCCTTAACGAAGGAAAGATCATCCTCATGAATAATAAATGGTACGTCCGGGATTTTGTCTTTAATGCGCGCCACTCCCGCACAGTGGTCGAAATGGCCGTGGGTGGCAATAATAAATTCAATATTCAAACCCAATTTTTCCACCTCTTTCATGATACGGTCTCCCTCGTCACCCGGGTCGATTATGATTCCTTTTTTTGAGGCCTCGTCGCCAACTATGTAGCAGTTCGCCTGTATCGGCCCCACTACGAGCTTTTTTATTAACATTTCTTCATTCTCCTAAAATCAGTAAAAATCAATTTCTGAAGTTTCCCCCGCTTCATTTCGGGGTTTTGTGAAAATAATCCGATAATTTCCAATATCCCCCTCAAGACAGGTGGTACAACCGGTGATTGAATCCGTATCCACGGGAACCAGTCTCACCTCGAAACCGAGTGCAAGATACGTTTCGGCCGCCTCCGATAACCGGGGTTCATCCAGTATGGAACGTTTTGTCCAGCCCTCTTTCTCGAGGCCAGCATCATTTAAATCGGTCACATCAGCCATTATCATTCATCCTAGAACAGGTCATCGAGATCGTCATCCCCACCGTCTCCCTCGGGCATCCGGCCGTGGGTCTGCATGAAAACTTGTAGTAATTCATTCTCTCTTTTTGAATACATTTTATCTTCTTCATAAACGAAGTATTGCGCCCGGCTGTCCGAGTTTAATTTATCCGACAAATCCTCCCGGATATTCCAGGTTCCCTTTATCACAATAACGTTCTTTTCGTCATCATATAGCTGGTATACGCCTTCCGAGGCAGGAACCGTTGAGACGTTTTCCTCGTTTAGTACAAGCCACTTTTCCGGTGGACGGGGTACCTCGGCAATGTTCAATCGCAGATCACAACATAGACACCGGGATGCTTCCCTATGTGCTCGATTTTCGTCATACACGCAGATGTCGGCTCCGTTTTCCATCAATCTTTTTTCCGGGCTTGATCTCTCTGCCATTTCCCTTTCCAGCTCTGCGAATCTCTTAATTTTTCCTATATTATCGTTTGGCTTTACCCGTTCGGAAAGCTCGATTTTCAGATTCCCGTCACCACCAAGGAATAAATCAATATTTCGTGCCGCCCTCTTTCCCGCTTCCACGGCTTCCACAGCCCCCTTTCCCATACTCACGGCATCCCCGCCGGCGTACACTCCGAGTATACTTGTTGCGAGGGTGTCGCGATTGGCTTTGATCCGGTCATTTGGGGTCATAACGATGTTGAATTCATCCGGTATGGACGGCAGTGTATCACCTGCTGTGATGAGAGTATCCGCCTTTATTACCATTCCCCTTTGGGGACTTTCGATCTGGATCGTGATGTCGTCATCGGTATCCGAGATACCTTTGATATGGCAATCGAAATTGATCTCCATCCCCTCTTCCTCTGCCAGCATAATCTCTTCAGAATAGAGCTCCATATTCTTGCTGCTAAGATCCGTGATTACGATTAGCTCTTCAGCGCCCCTACGCAAGGCTACTCTCGCCGATTCAATTAAGGCATGCCCCCTGCCAACCACCACAACCCGATTTCCTATTTCGGACCTTATGCTCGCATCTCCAAGATATTTCAAACTCATAATTACTTTCACTTTTTTGATGCCGGGAATATTAATAGGTTTTTCTTTCCATGCTCCCACCGCCAGATATACTGCATCGTATCCTTCGTTCTTGAGATAGTCAATGGAATCTATTTTCGTTCCGGTATGGATATCCACCCCGAGTTCTTTGATCAATAATATCTCTTGGGCAAGTACTTCGGTTGGGAGTCTGTATTCCGGTATGAATTTCCGTAAAGCTCCGCCGGCCTCCAGGTTCTGTTCGAACACTGTAACATCATGTCCCTTTATCGCAAGGTAATAGGCAGCGCTCAATCCCGAAGGCCCTGATCCCACAATGGCGATTCTCTTGCCTGTACCATGGGAAACGGACAATCTTTTTCTCCATAGTCCATCATCCCGGGAGGCTGCGAATTTTTGGAGGTCTCTTATGGATATGGCGTCGTTGATCTTTCCTCTCCGACATTCGTTCTCGCACGGAGAAAAACAGATGTGTCCAAGTAAGTTCGAAAGTGGATTTGACTCCCTGATCACAGCAGCAGCGGATGAATATTCACCATTTAATATAAGGCGAACGAACCTCGGGACGTCAATTCCGGCAGGACAGGTATGCTTACAGGGAACCAATAGTTCCGCCCACACTCCCCCGGCAAGATCCCGGTCCCGTAGTGCGCCCGTGGGGCACACTTGCACACACGCCCCGCAGAACCTGCAATCCGAGTCGGGGTAGGTCCTGCCGTATGCTGTTCCCACGTATGTTTCATACCCCCGTTCAATGAAACCCAGCACACCCACGCCTCTCATATTATTGCAGGCTTCCACGCACCTTCCGCATAGGATACAAAGACTTCGTTCTCGTGTGAAAAGCGGTTCTTCCTCGCTCTTTTCGGTCTTTTTCGGGACGTACTTGGGAGTATCTTCTCTCATCCCGACATACTCCACTATACGCTGAAACTCGCAGTTTCCGAACAATGGACAGCATCTTTCGTTAACAGGGACATTTGTGGAGCAGGGCTCCCGGGTGCATCCTTCTCTTTGAGCGCAGTTCAGGCAGGCATGTGGGTGCCGCTCCAGAAGCAATGAAAGAATGTCCCTTCTCAATTCTGATAGCTCATTCGAATTTGTAACTACCCTCATACCGTCGCTGACCGGGGTGCTGCATGAGGTAGGAAAACCCTTCATGCCCTCTATTTCAACAATACATAACCTGCAGGTCCCAGTGGGGTTCAGATCCGGATGAGAACATAAAGTAGGAATATATATGCCGCTTTCTCTGGCTACCTCTAAAATCGTCATGGAGGATTTACATTGGATATCCTCCCCGTCGATTTTAATGGTTATTAACGTAAATGTCCCTCCTTTTATTCTATAGCTGAGAAATCGCACACCTCTATGCAAGACCGGCATTGGATGCATTTTTTCAGGTCAATAGTGGCGTAGTTTCCCCGCTCCCACTGGATTGCGTTCACCGGACATGCTTTCCGGCACAGCCCGCACTTTGAGCAATTTTCTTTCATGATCCTGTATTTTATCAACGCAGGGCAAACATGCGCAGGGCAGCGTTTTTCAGTAACATGAATATTATATTCTTCGGGGAAGTATTTCAGGGTGGTAAGCACCGGATTGGGTGCGGTATTTCCCAATCCGCACAGTGCAGTTTTCTTGATCAAAAGAGCCAATCGTTCCAGTTCAGTAATATCGGATCGGCTTCCTTTTCCCTCAACTATAGAATCGAGTATATGAAGCATCTTAGTCAAGCCCTCTCTGCAGGGCGGACACTTCCCGCAGCTTTCACTTGCAGTGAACCCTATGAAATATCTCGCAATATCCACCATGCAGGTGGATTCGTCCATCACGATCATCCCGCCGGAACCCATGATCGCTCCCGTTTCTGTGATTGACTCGTAATCTATTGAAGTGTCGAGACAATCCATGGGAAGACAGCCTCCGGAGGGACCGCCCATCTGAACCGCTTTGAATCCGGATCTGGGCGATAACATTCCTCCCCCCGGGCCGAATATGACCTCGCGGATCGTGGTACCCATGGGAACCTCCACAAGCCCTGTATTTTTCACCTTTCCGGCAAGGGCAAAAACCTTGGTCCCAGTACTTCTTTCCTTACCCACCGTTTGAAAATAATCCGAACCATGCCTGATAATTATCGGAATGTTCGCCAGCGTCTCCACGTTATTGATCACGGTGGGTTTTCCGAACAGACCTTTGTTGGCCGGATACGGAGGTCTAGGTCGAGGCATTCCCCTTTCACCTTCAATGGATCTGATAAGTGAAGTTTCCTCACCGCATACGAAGGCTCCAGCGCCTTCCCGTATCGAAATGTCAAAACTGAATCCGCGCTCCATTATATCGGGACCCAGATATTTGCGGTCATATGCAGTTTCTATTGCCTTTTTCAGCCTCTGGATCGCCAGAGGATATTCAGCTCGGACATAAACGTATCCCTGGCTTGCCCCTGTTGCATACCCCGCGATGCTCATACCTTCTAGCACGGCAAATGGATCCCCTTCGAGAACGCTTCTGTCCATGAAAGCACCCGGGTCCCCTTCGTCCGCGTTGCAAATTATATATTTTTCGGGAGAATCTTTTTTGGCTGCAAATGCCCATTTGAGACCCGTGGGAAAACCCGCGCCACCTCTTCCCCTGATGCCCGATTCTTTGATGATCTCCGTAACTTCATCCGGACACAATTCGTTGAGTATACGGTTCAATCCCTCGTAGCCGCCATTTTCGATGTATTCGTCCAGGCTCTCCGGGTCGATCTCACCGCAGTTCGCAAGGACCCGCCTAGATTGCCCACGGAAGAATTTTTCATAGATATCCCCTGCAAGGTAATCAGCCACCGGGATTCCGCCTAAAAGGTGTTCCTCTACAATTCGCGAAACCTTGCCGGGAGTGATCCGATCATATCTTATACGTTCCCTCCCTGTTTCCAGAACGTCCACCAGCGTATCTCTGAATATCCCTCTATCTCCCACGGATTTAAAAATAATTTTTTTTTGTACTGTTTTCTCATCATTTCTACGAGCAAGTTCCCGGATAAAAGTCTCAAGAACCCTGTCCGCGCCTGCTGCAAGACCGCTTGTACCCATGCATATGAGTACTCTTGTCCCAACACTGGCAGACATCAATCTCTCTCCCTCTCACGGATCTCTTTCATTAAATGATCGACTTCACCAATGGATTGGTGCCCCCTTATCTCGTGGTCCACAACCACAACCGGAGCTATACCACAGCATCCCATACATGCAACTTTTTCGAGGGTGAAAAGACCATCGGAAGTAGTAGATCCTGGGGATGTCGATAATTTCCTTTCGACATATTCGGATATCTTTTTCGAGCCCATTACGTGACAAGCCGTCCCCTGGCATACCGTCATGGTGTGTTTACCTGGCGGTGACAGCCTGAATTGACCGTAAAATGTGAGTATTCCATATATCCTCACTGGATCGAGATCCATTTCATTGCAAAGAATATCTACGGCCTTTTCGGGAACGTGATCGAACATAGATTGTATGTCCTGAATTATCTTTATCAGAATCCCTTCCTCGCCTTGATATCCCCGGATGATCTTCTTAATTTCGACTCTCATATCGGATAAATTAACTAGCTGATGAGAGGCGGTTTCGGGCATGTTTTATTCCTCTGTCAGGGGATTGGGAAGGTAAGGATCGAATAATAATCGTTTACCATGAATGGTTGATCGCTCCGGGCTCGCAGGCTTTTATGCAAGGTTCAGTCTTCCCCTCACCTTTGCAGGGAGCACAGGTATACTTGATCTTCTTTCTCTCCGTTTCGTCCACGGATGCCACTTCATCTTCAGAAAATGGATCGTTCTCGTCCTCTCCGACGGTCATCACACCATTGGGGCAGGCTTCCACACACAAGCCGCAGCCCGTGCATTTATCCGTGTCGATGCTGATGAAAAAATCGCCGGAACCGTCCTTATAACCGTAGTTAGCTTTCATATTATTGCCCCTGTCATTTTCGACCTTTCCCTCTTTCCACGAGAGTGTGTGCGAATAACGCCGCTCCTGCAGCGCCGGCGATCTGTGTGTCCCACTGGGTTTTCATGGCCTCCAGGCCCATGATCTTCATGAGACGGTTTATCACACCTTTGTTCTTGGCCATTCCGCCGGTAATTGCAAATTTTTCTTGTACGCCGATCCTCTCGATGAGTGAATAAATCCTCTCTGCCATAGCGGAGCAATATGCCGCTAATACCTCATTAACCTCCCATCCAGATCTCAGAAGCCCGGTAGCCTCGGTCTTGGCGTACACAACACAAGTGCTGCTCACAGGTGCCGGCTCTTCCTTGATGTCGAAGGACCTGTCACCGACCTCGGTGATGGGTACTGAAAGAAGGTCTGCGAACACTTCCATGCCTCTCCCGGTACCGGCAGCGCATTTATCGTTCATAAGGAAGTTCGTCACCTTTCCCCTGCCGTCGCATCTGATGGCTTTGCAGTCCTGGCCGCCTACATCGAGAACCGTCCGGACCTCCGGGCCGTAAATGAAATTTGCGCCCCGGGCGTGGCATGCGATCTCAGTTATGGATCTATCGGCCATAGGGACGTTAACCCTGCCGTAACCTGTCCCAATGCAGTAATCGATGCGGTCCTCGTGAAGTCCGGTGTCCTTCAGTGCATAGTTCAGAGCGTTTCTGGCACTTTCCGGGCTGTCCGAGCCGGTTCTCATGTTGCCGTATGCGAATATCTGGCCGTCGCCAACGATCACGGCTTGAGAACTGACCGAACCAACATCGATACCGGCAGTAATGATCTTTAAGTCCTCCAACTTCATATCGGGATTCTTCCAGTTTGCCTCCGTCCACCGCCAGAATTCCTCTTTTTTCGTTTCGTCTGTCATTTTCAAGCCTCCTCCAGGGTTAATAAAGCAGCTCCGATGGCAGAGCTGTACGCTGGGTCCTCGGGAATGAATATTTTTTCCAAGTCAAGCTCCCTTCTCATAGATTCAACAAATCCAGGGTTCAGGCCCACTCCACCTATCATCACAATGTCCTTGTTGACCCCTATCTTTCGGATCATGGAGACTATCCTCGACGCCATGGCATCGTGAATTGCTTTGCTTATGTCCTTCTTCTTTGTCTTGGCGTGAATCAACCCTACCACCTCGGACTCAGCGAAAATTGCGCATTGTGCATTCATCGGTATTGCCATTTCAGACGTATTCGCCATTGGTCCCATCTCTTCCAGGTCAACCTCGAGAGCCCGGGCCATGGCCTCAATGAAGGCCCCAGCGCCGGCAGCACACTTCTCGTTAATGGCGAAATCCTCCACTTTTCCTTCTTCATTAATCTTTGCGGCCCGTCCCATCTCGGCGCCAACATCGGTCACGGTCCTTGCATTCGGAAAGAAGAAATTTGCAGCTTTGGCCATTGCTTTGATCTCGTTTACCTTCACCTTTGCATCCTTTATGTCTTCCATTCCAGCCCCGGTACTCCCGATGGCTTCGATATCGTCTATTTTCAAACCGGCTTCATCCAATGCATCCGCCAGTGATTTCTCCACGGCCTTGTCTTGGTCAAAACCGGTCAGCGCCATTCCCTTGCCAAGCAATTTTTTGTCGTTCATTATCACCGTTTTTGTGTTCTTGGCACCACAGTCTATTCCTGCTACTATCATATTTATCACCTCAATCATCTTCCAGTTTCTTAAGACCCATGCCATCCATGAATATGTCGAACCTCCGCTTCACTCCCTCCTTGTCGAATTCCCTCTCGTCCCCCATATTTCCCTCGTATGTGAGCACCTTGTGGCCCCTCTTCAGGAGTCCAAGCCTGTTCTCGGCAATACCCACCGAGAGACCCTCACAACCCCGGTTGTAATGCAGGGTAATTGCATCCACTTTCCATTTTTTAGCGATAGCATCCATCATCATGGTCTTGTACTCTGGGCTGTAATAATGCTGGTATTCCGGCTTTGTCAAGTGCCAGTCTGCAAGCATGGTACAGGCTTCTTCCCTTGTCTCCGGTTTTTTCTCCGGCAGAGGGCGGGGTATGAGATCATTGTGCTCCTTGTCGTAGAGCCACATACCCTCTAGGCCGAAAGTATATAGCGAGCCGATTGATACGACCCCCCATTTCTCGAGATATCGGTATATGCTCAAGAAACCCCATGGTGGCTGTGTATCCGTCATTATCCTCACCCGCTCGTTGGGTACGGCTGCGATTCCGCGGTCCACACGATCCTGCACCTCCGGAAGAAGGTCGTTCTCGTAGAAATCTGCGAACTTCCCGTTGGATTTTTGCAGGGTTCCGAAAACATACAGTGAATAGATGGTCTTTTCATCCAGCGGTGCGGGAATATTTCTGTTCAGCATACAGATCTTTGCCCAGGTATGTGTTGACCGAATATCGTTCCATGCCGCCTCGAAAAAAAGCTCGTCATTGTATTCTCTTCCAGTTACCTTTTCCATCCAGTCGATGGAGTCCAGAAGTTGATCCGCCACGTACTTGATCCTGTGGGGGTAGTGTTTGGGAGCGAAGGGTAGACAAGGGCCGACCCCGACATCTATGCCGAAGAACGGAACGTTGCCTCCCTCTAGCTCGCAGGCGTTCTGGTACCACTTTGCGTGAGAACAGCAAATGTGTTGGGAGTAGGCGAAATCCGCCTTTGGGAACCCGCCGCCAAATGCGTACTTATCGCATATGATGGAACCCCAGTAATTCCTCATGTAGGCACAGAGGTCCCTTGCGAAACCGAAGTTCTCAGCCGCTGACAGGAATTTTGCGGAGAGGGGTTTGTCGAAGGCACATGAGGCTCCGTACGGCTCGCCTGTGACCCAGTGCACGTCGCGTCCCAGACCCAAAGGGACCGCATCGAATGCCCAGGCGCTCCCCATGACGCGTAATCCTCCCTTATCATGAGCTTCTTGGAAATCCCGGTACCACTCGTTTCTAAGTTCTTTGGCCTTTGCCCAGCACTTTAATGGTTCTGTTGGATATCTTGCCATGCATCTCACCTCTTAAAACAGATCGTCCTCCATACCAAGCTGCTCGAGGAACGCTTCGGTCCTTATGGCGAAGGGTCCTGCAGGTACTGTCACGTCGAACTCAAGAAAATATGTCGGTATATCGTTTTCCTCCAGGAATTTTCTTATGAATGGGATGTCCGTCTCGTGGGGATCGCAGAACTTCTGTTGCACGATGATGGCCCCGTCAACGTTAAAATCCTTGGCGAGCTCCAGAATACGTTTTAGCCTGGTGCGCTGTGGCCAGTCCTTGGTGGGGCATGCTGTCCTGTTCACGTACCTCGTTGCTATGGCATCAAGGGGATCGTCAATTGATTCATCCACGAGATCCCAGAAGTACCTTGTGGTTGTGCAGTGATCCTCCACAACCAAAGTGCATCCCACCGATTCCTGTTCACCCAGATGTTCGATCATGTTAATATACTCGATATCATCGTTCTCGCTCCCAACCAGCATTATCCTTTTGCCGGGATCACGATCCAATTTCCTTGTTTCCAGCTCTACCAACACTTTCTCGGCCACTTCCGCAAACTCGGTGGCATGGGTGAAGAACTGGGCACAGGTCATGTACATGGATTCGGCCCCGGTAATCGGTGGAGCCTCCCGTTTTCTGAACTCGTAGATGTCCTTCATGACTTGTCGAGCTCGGTTCATTATCTTTATACCCCTCCGCAGATCGTCATCTGTGATCTTTTTACCCGTCAGTTCTTCCAGTTTCTCAATAAGAAGTTTGTATTCTTCCTTCAGAAAAGGTATGGCTCTTTTGCTCTGGACGTGGTTTGGCATAGGCAGGAAATAGCTCCAACCGGGATTTTTATGTATCTCCCAGCTGGTGAATGCCTGCCTGAGATGCAGGCAGGATTGGGCGATCATTATCCCGTCCAGATAATCGTACCTGCCCTTGAGCCCTTGTGCCAGTACGTCTCTGCAGAATGGGCAGAACATTCCGAATATATGGGGTTCGGTTACATCCTGGGGTTCGTGACTGCCCAAGACCCGTACGGGAAGAACATCAAAGGCGTAAAATATCTCTTCAGGGGCGTATGTGCAGAAAAAACCCACAATCTTGCCGCCGTTTCGTTCTTTCCACTCCCTTGCGTACACGTGCCGTTTGTCATACCATTGCTTGAATTGTTCGATCATAATTACCACTCCTCTGTTTTTTCCTTTGCGTTATATCTAGAAAATATATAAATCGTAATATCATTTCGAAACGAGATTTATAAAACTGCTCTTCTTAAAACCGATGGACTTGAAGAATTCGATCAGATCGCCGCTATCCCATCTTACCGATGTATACACTTCCGTTATCCCAACATTTTTGAACGATGATAGCAAAGATCGGCCAAGTTCCTTTCCGACACCCTGACCCATGTATTTTGGATCGACTTCCACCATCTCGATCCAGCCCGCCCTTTCGAGTCCAAATCCCCAATCCTTGATTGCTCCTACAATAAATCCCAGAACCATTTTGTCCCTTTCTGCTACAAAACAGGTGTTGGGGCTTTTTTCGAGGAAAGTGCCGAAAAGCTTTCCGATATCGTATGTCCTTCCCTCAACCCTCCCCTTTCGCAGAATTTCCCGGTGAATGTCTGCGGCCTGCTCAATGTCGGAACGTCTCATTTCCCTAACTGTGATAATTCCCATAATATCTCCCCTTACTCGACTCTGATTATCTTTACTTTCTTTCCTATCCAGTGTGGCGGAAGGTATATCCGGCCGCTGTTGCCGCTTTGCTTGACCGTCTTTTCGATCATTTCCTGTCCGTATACTTCGAATTTGGATGATTTATCGTTGTCCATGTAGGTCACAAACTATAATGTAGCTACTTTATAATTACATTGAAGATATAACTAAACTATGTTATAACTTTTTGGGTATACATAACGTGAGGAAGAATCATGGGTTGTTTTTTTAAGCTTTGGTCCCATATTGCTTGCCGATTTTTTCTGTCTCAGCAATTTCCAGTCGTGTTTAGCTGACGTTTGGAGTTTCAATTTAAGGTGAAGATGGCCAAAACGGAGAATTTTATCAAGGTGAATGAATGATTACTGAGCAAGAATCAAGTTGGAAACTTATTTTGAAATCATCAGAAAACAAGATGTACCTAACTACCCAGTGTTGATTTTCCATAACATTTGTTGTAATTCATCAATATCAACTTTTTTGAACGGTACATCCTGAAACCCGTGCGAATGTCAGAATGAAGTTTCAAAGAAAGTTTTTACAACTCCTCCCTATAACAGACCTATGACTTATAATTCATCAAAGTGAATATATTGGCCACTGGTCAAGGATTTTTGTTCATTAACATGAATGAACGGGCATAGGAACGTCCCATGAGTGTCATGATCGATAAGGAAATAATCACAAAGTGGAGTGGAATACCAAACCCTCGTGACAGCCTTGATATTCTCCCGGTGGGAAGCATCCGGGTATCGTCGAAACCTCTCGAAGAGGGAATGAGGGAAACGTAAGAAAAATTCCTGGAAAGCACTAAATTGGGATTAAAGTGAATAGATTTCATGAAGAGTACACCGATGTTTCTCGTGATGAGATGCGGTATGCGTTTTCTGAGCACTTCTGGCTTCGGGAACGGCGGGGATCACGAGGCCAGATCGGTGGCTGAGAGAATTCAACGAGGATTACACATTTCCATGCCATACGTGTTGTGTAAATTAAAGTGAAATGTAGTCATACGGTAATGTTCGATTTCAAGATAAATGGGACATCACATAACAACTGGACTGTAACGAATATCACAGAGAATTCCTGGGAAATTTCCATTGTATTACCTTTCAATGCGGTGAATATGGAATATCGATTTTGGGCTAATGATTCCGCTAATAACTGGGGGAAAACGGACAACAATTCCCACATCGTAATCGATAATGACAAAATGATGTTTGGAACCTTGTGGCACAGTCCGCTAAGCACTGGCGACCAGGCAGTATTTTCCATCAATGTCAGTGATAATATCGGTCTGAATGAAGTCTGGTTTAATTACATATTGATTGACGTGGATTATGGTGATCATAACTATAATTATTTGGTCACAAACCACACGGACATCCTTTCATGGGAAATTACAATTATGATCCCCCCAGATACTACGTATATCGTTTATCATTTCAGAGCAACGGATATGTCTGACAACAGTAATGAGACCTCAATAGAAGGAAGCAGTATTGCTGATATTGACCAACCGGTTTTAGGAGAGGACCTGTCTGCTGAAATTCCTTCTACCGGTGATTCGTATACCTTTTCACTGACGGCCAGTGATAACATTGAATTAGCAAATGTATCGGTGTGGTATAAATTCGATGATGATAGTCCCTTCAACGTCTCCATGCACAACGAGGGAGGTTTCTGGATCAAGACCATTGATATTCCCGCTAAAGCATTCAACTTGACCTATGTTTTCTATATTGAAGATAATGCGGGGAATTGTCTTGCAGTAAACAAATCCATGAAAGATATCCATGACAATGACCTACCCTGGCTGGATGAGGACCTGACAACCGGTATTGCCACTACCGGTGAGGTGTTCGTTTTTTCTATCGCCGCACTTGATAATGTTAAGATCGATTCGGTTTATATCCAGTACTCCTTTGATGTCGAAAATGATTTTAACCAAACGATGTTTAGCACTGATTCAGAAAACTGGAGCTTATCGATTTTGGTCCCAACCAACGCGACTTACTTAGAATATTCGTTCTTCATCAATGATACATCAGATAATTACATAATTTCAGAGACGCGAAATTATACCGTTTTTGACAATGACGATCCAATGGCAATCGCTGGTGATGATATTACCATTGATCAACATGAAAACGCAATATTCAATGGCACTTTTAGTAGTGATAATGTAGGTATTATAAACTATACCTGGTCCTTATTTTATGATGGGGATGAGTTGAAATTGTATGGCAGAGAAGTTGTGATCATATTGGATACTGCCGACGAATACAACATTACATTAATCGTACTTGACGGGGAAGGCAACTCGGATACCGATTACTTCATCGTTACGGTACGGGATATCACTCCTCCGGTTGCAGTAGCAGGTGATGACTTTGTTATCGATCAAGGGCAATTGGTAAACTTCAATGGCAGTGGTTCCTATGACAACGTTTTAGTGGTAAATTACACGTGGACGATCATCTTTGGCAATGTCACGCAAAACTTTTCTAGCTTGGCCCCGAGCTACACGTTCAATGAACCCGGTACGTACTACATAAAATTAAATATCACCGATTCAGCGGGAAACTGGCATACCGATCATCTCAATGTGACCGTCAGAGACAGCACTCCTCCGGTTGTAAAAGCTGGTGAGGATATTACAATCGATGAGGGAGATACTGTTGTGCTGAACGGGACCGGAAGCAAGGATAATGTAGGAATTATGAGCTATACCTGGACATTTACATACGATAACACTGAGAAAGAACTTACAGGATTCTCGATAAATTTTTCATTCTTAATTCCAGGAAATTACACGATCACTCTCGCCGTGGAGGATGCAATGGGAAATATTGGGACTGATGTGGTCGATGTGATAGTAGAACCCATAGCGGTTATAATACCTAATGATACACCAGTTGAAAAAGCAAGCACCTTCCCAACTTGGGCAGTAATTCTAATTGCACTCATTGTGATACTGATCGTAGGTTTTTTAGTCGTTCTTAGCCGTAGGAGTAGTAAGAACGATGAAGCGGTATCAGAAGAAGAGGTGAAAGATTCTACTGCACCTTTCACTGATGATGATACACCTGCTGCGATCCGAGATGAACCTGCAGATGTAACAGTAAAAACAGAGGAATTGGACCAATCTACATTAAATATGTCGGATTCTCCAGTTGTTAGTCCTGATGTCACTGCGCCAATATGTCCAAAATGCGGCCAGTTTTCCGTATACTACCAGGAATACGAATGTTTCTGGTGTGAAGGATGTCAGGACTATGTATCTGCAGAACAAGTAAGTAAAGGGGATGAAATTATTGAACCAACCGAATCTGTAGAAGAGTCACCTAAAGAGGAAACTCCTCCGGGTATCGCTGAGAACGATTCATCTTCGCCGGATCTCGATGAATCGGCAGAAATAGTCCCGGAAAGTGAAGATCAGGTATCTTCATCTAATCCAGAATCGTCTGGAAATATCGATGGAGATTTAAGTTCATTAAAGCAATAGGGTGAAATTTGAGGTTTTTTCGAATAGGATTTGGACTGAAGAGATTTTCAGGAAAGGTTATTTTTCTGAAACGTAACAAAATGTAGAGCCACATTTACGTAGAAAAATCCGTCGGAGAGAACGAGCGTTTTGCAGGATAGGTGATTATATATCGAGGTAATGCAAAATTCGTAACATCGACAATATTATCCCAAAACTTGGAAAACAAAAGTGTTAAATATTCAGGTTATGATTGGTGTTGACAGGTCTCAAAATGGGTGCGACAAAAAAAAATCTTAAAAGGTCGAAGCCAAAAGCATCAAGGAAAAGGGCCAAAGGGAGGGGAAACCGGGTACCCACCGCCTGCGAGTATAACATGGGTTCGGATGAGGACGTCACCACAATGACGCTCAAATGCAAAAGTTGCATCGGTCCTCACACCCCCGAGGGAGATTGCCTTGGCCCGCTTCTATCTGCGTTTTCGAAGGAATATAATACCAAGAAAATTACAGTATCCCATTACATTGAAAAACAGTATTATGGTTCATCCATAACACTTCTTGGAAAGATCACAGCTCTATCTAACGAGATTGAAAACCTGTCCCTGCGCGACCCGGTCAAGGAATATTTTGGTCCCAAGGCTGAGAAGGATCGGCGGAGGATCGCCTGCACCAAATGTGGTCTCAATCCCTCCAAGCTTTATCCCAAGATGAATATTCTTGTAATGAGAGATATCGTTCGATTCCATGAATTGTTGAGAAACATCGGCGTTAAAATACCTGGTTTCAAGAAGAAGACCAAATATTGTGGAAGATGTCTGAGCGCTACCGCAGAAGACGTCAATTACATATTCGACGAATATGAAAAGCTCGCTGGTTTTGTGGCTGGAAATGCTTTCAACGTTGTACTCCATGGGAACCGATCAAATTACCCGGGGGGATTCGCCCCACAAGTATTGGACCAGTACCTCTCAACACTGATGGGTTACCAGCAAACCGCACCTGGTTTTCAGACTGGAAGGAGTGCCGAACGGTGCCGAACCTGCGGATATCCTCTCCTAAACGGCCAGCAAGCATGTAATAATTGTGGAACGAGATCATGAGGACTATATTATCGAGGAGTAGAGATGGCGAAATACGAAAAGGAACACGTGATCAGGCCGAAAAAGAGCGATCAGAGAAAATATACTACCGAGACAAAGATAGTGTTCACAAAGGCCCCTTCAAGTACATCCAATAACAGACCTGCCGCTAATGCAGGTATGGAAAAGCTTGGAGTAAATCCTAAAAGCCACGGGCATGTGGATCGGGCATTTCCCTCGGCCCGTAAATATCCGGGCAGCGCAGTTCCAGGCACACCCAATAATTATCCTTCCCGATCTTATGGAACCCAGAACCGCTCGCATCAAGGTGCGGGTACGCTAACGGATCGTATGGAGAGCACTCTTACTGATATCGCTCCTCCCAAGGCCGCCAAGCATGAAATGGAATACAAATTACCACCTACGATCTCAAATCTCAAGATGAAGATGGACAATCTTGAAAGGGAGATGAGCCCAGAAAGGGTTAGGGCTGGTTTTTCTCAAATTTTAATTAAGAATTCACGAATGAGACCCGGCTTCTCATCGTCCTGGGTCATACCCGACGCACCGCCTGATGCCAGGTTGATAAAACAATACATGGTCGAGGATTCCACCATTTCCCTGTATCTTCTACCGGAAGGAGTGGAGGCTCTCTATCACGTTTTTCCAGCCGAATACGCCATTCCGGAGGCACATATGAGACTCGTGGAGCTTACACGGCGGGAACTCACGACCCACTATCCGCAATCCACGGAACTGACTCGACCCGACCGGGCCCGTGAATATGTCATAAAGTTTGGACAGAAGTACATGTACAGGCTTGCAAAGAAACACCGCATACCTCTGGGAACCTCAAGGTCTGATGAATTAAAAAATCTCCAGAAGCTATCAAAGATACTGGCAAAGTTCACAGCCGGAATGGGTATTATCGAAACCATGCTCGCGGATCATTACATCCAGGACATATACATCGATTCCCCAACCTCGGATAACAAGATCTATGTGGTCCTTGAGGGGGGTATCGATACAAGATTGTCCGGGAAATGCATAACTAATGTGATACTGTCGAGAACCGACGCCGAGAGTCTTCTGTCAAGGTTCCGGTACGAGAGCGGGAGACCCTTTTCCGAGGCCACACCGCTGCTGGAGTGCAGCATAGGCGCGCACAACACCAGGGTTTCGGTCATTGGGAAACCTTTGAGTCCCACGGGAACCGCATTTGCCCTGAGGCGGCATTCCACCGAACCTTGGACCCTGCTGCGTCTCATCAACCTGGGTTCATTAACTCCACTGGCCGCGGGTCTGATATCGTTCCTTATTGACGGGAAGGCCACCATTCTCATTGCCGGATCCAGGGGAGCGGGAAAGACATCTCTCCTGGGAGCTTGTTTGCTCGAATTTCCCAGAAGCCAGAGGATCCTAACAATAGAAGATACGTTGGAGCTTCCGGTGGAGAAATTGCAGGAACTGGATTACAAGATTCAACCCATGCAGATACAATCCTCTTTGGGAGGTTTCGGGGAGATGAGCGCCAACGACGCCTTGAAGATCGCTCTGCGCCTGGGAGAAAGCGCCCTTGTTATCGGCGAGGTCAGAGGGGAAGAGGCCAAGACCCTCTACGAGGCCATGAGAGCCGGTACTGCAGGAAGTGCCGTGCTTGGAACTTTCCATTCGAACTCGGCGGAGGCAGTGTACGAGAGGATCGTGTATGACATGAACATCCCGGCTAAATCCTTCAACGCCACCGATGTGGTAATAATAACGAATTTCATCCGGCCTAAAGGTACACACAAGATGAAAAGGCGCACCACGCAAGTAGCGGAACTGGACAAGGCCTCCTCCGAAGGAGCCTTTCACAATTTAATGGAGTTCGACGAGAAGAAGGACAAACTGGAGGAAACGGACATCTTCCATTACAGCTCCCAGGTGATAGGTCGTATAGCGGCATCATGGGGAATGAGCATGGAGGAGGCGGTGCAGAACATCATAGCCAGAGCCGCTATCCGCAAGATCGTAGTGGATTACGCAAGGAAGGGGAAGAACAGGGACCTGCTTTCGGCGGCTTGGGTCCAGAGGATAAATTCAAGATTCTGGGAGTTGCTTGACAGTCAGTATCAAACGTCCGGAACTATTAACTACAAAGAGTTGATAAAGGAATTTACGAACTGGTTCTTAAGGAGTATTCCGTATGCCTGATTTTGAAAAGGATCTCGATTATCCCAGTTCCAGGTTCACCCGAATTTGTAAACTCGTTAATTCAGCTTTGTACCCCGACCTTGAGATCAAGGCCGGTGCCGACGAGAAGGAGAGGAAGAAACGACACCGTAGGCAAAAGGAATTGTTTTTGAATGCCAAACAAAGGTTCGAGAACGTACAAAAGAAACAGTCCGCAAACAGTCACGCATATCGAAGGGAAGAAAAGAGATTTCTGAATGCCGAGAAGCTATATGGGCGTGAAGATGAGGGTTTTCGGGAAGCAAAATTCAAAAAGATATTGTCGCTAGGCAGATTGGACCTGGAACCATACGAGGTCCGAAGTTTCTCCAACACAGTCTTGATGGTCTTGATGATAATCTTCATTGTGGTTTCTGCAGGGGTTATCATGATCACTGATTTTGATATTTTCTATATAGTTCCATGCGCTATTGCCACATTTATGATACCGGGTTTACTGTCTTTTTACATCGACCGGTATCCATATATGAGAGCGCGCAGGATGAGGGCCCTGACCGTGGGCCGGATGCCTGAAGCGATCCATTACCTATCGTTATCCATGCGGCTCACCCCATCGCTGGACAGAGCGGTGAAATATGCAGCTTCAAGCCTACCGGAGCCCCTATCCTCGGATCTCAGGAAAGTACTGTGGGATGTGTACATGCGTGAATACTCGTCGGTGGAGGAGTCTTTCATCGCCTTTGCATATGATTGGAGCGATTGGGACGAGGATTTCAAGCGTTCGCTGTACATGGTACGAAGTGCCGCTCTCGAGAGGAATACCGAAGGGATCAACCGGGTTTTGGACAAAGCGAACCAGATTATTATCGACGGGACGAAGGGAAAACTTGAGGAGTTCTCCAATTCGTTGAAGATCCCCACCATGATACTCTTCGCCGTTGGAATCATGCTTCCATTATTACTTGCAATTCTGCTGCCAATACTGGGCATTGGCAATGAGTGGACTTGGTTGACAGTAATCGTGATAAATCTGGTCCTTCCCGTGGGAATCTTGGCATATGCCTATTCCATACTGGGTAACCGGCCCGAGCTAACCACTCCCCCTGATATCGGCAAAGTTATAAGTCCTGCGAAACGTGGATTTATTATCTTTATCTGTTTTCTTGCCTGCGGCGCCCTTGTCACCCTGGGAGTGATACTTCTTGATAAGAGCATATTCGCCTCTTTATTGTTTGTGTGGGCGGTTGGTCTCCCCATCTCCATATACGGGTATTTCACCAACAGGGAAGCGAAGGGGAAGGCAAGGGCTGTCCGTAGAATGGAGGATGAATATCCCGAGGCCCTTTTCCAGCTGGGAAACCGAATAGCGGAGGGAAAACCCTTGGAGACCGCTCTAGAGAAGACCGCAATCACTATGAAGAATACTCTGATATCGAAGCTTTTCGGCAAGATATCATATAAGCTCCAGGTCACACGCTCATCCTTGAAGAAAGTTTTATACGGTCCCGAGGGACTCCTTGCCAGGTCACCGGCAAGGACGGTCAAGAATACTATGCATACCGTTGTCGAAGCATCGTCGAAAGACCCGAAGACCGCCGGCAAGACGATAATGCTCATCTCGAATTACCTCTCCGAGTTGAAGAAGGTCGAGAAAGAGCTACGGGGGAGACTGGAAGAAGTGACCGGGATGATGACCCAGACTGCCATTTTCATTGCCCCCCTCGTTATGGGTGTCACCGTCATTCTCTACCAGCTACTTGCGGTCAATCTTCAGACCTATGATATTCCTGAGGAGATGAATGTTGAACTGTTCGGTTTTGGACAGGACACTATTTCACCAACGGTTCTCGCGGTATCCATCGGAATTTACCTTATTCAATTGATGCTTGTGGTGGGTTATTTCGTTTCTCGGATAGATTTCGGAAAAGATATGATAGAGTTGAAGAACAATATATCGATTTTCCTTCTCATCGGTCTTACGTGTTACTCTCTAGCCATGATGGTAACCTATTTTATCGGGGGGGCTTACGTGACAAATTTCACTATATTATAGGTATTGATCGTTGCCATAGACTACATTGGATTACAATTATATATATGTCGAAAATAGCTTAGAAGAAAAAGCTTAGGTGAATCGGACACATTGAACAACAATATTAAAATAACATGTTCATAATTCATATGTCCAATTTATAAATTCCTTTTGGAACTTAATAATAGTTGGCAAAGAGGTCACAGGTATGAGAAAGATAACACATTTCAATAAGAGGTTCAAGGAGGATCACACTGGTTTAACCGGCCTTCCTTTGAGGATTTTCATCATGGTGGTAATAGCGGGTGTATGCCTGGTTGTTATACTTGGATATGTAGTCGTATCGAATCCGGACCTGGACAGTATTACGATTGCAAAGATCGAGATTGATGGCGTCTATTTTGATAGAACGATTTATTGTGAAAACACTACCTACAAGGATGGTGATCACTGGTACCAGGGAGCCAAAAGAGGATCTGATAATCCCGTTGACTATTATTCAACCCATCTAATCATTATCTGTAAAAATGATGACAACAAGGAAATGACCGACGTGTTGGTCACCATCACTGGTGCGGGGGTCAACCATGCGGCGACAACTGACATTAATGGGGAAGCGAAACTCAGCCTTGCCAATTGCCACCTGGGTCCCAATGAATGGAACGGCGAGATCAAGATAACGGCAAAATACGATTCCACATTTGGTGAACAAAAGAAAACCACTTCCGTGGCAGTGCTTGCAGGGAGTCCACCATAGTAAGATAACAAATATTCAGAGGAGATTTCATGGCAGATTATATGGAAGCAGCAGAAGAGGATATCAAGAAGGCATCGAATCTAGCAGTCCTAATGTTAGTTGGTGTAATAATATCATTCGCATTGATCACGTTTGCGGTATGGGTATTGTATTCAGGTGGTGTATTCGGCAGTGGTGAATTTTTTGGTGGAACAATGATAATGATTTTATGGTATCTATCTCAAATTTTTCTCATCATTGCTGTTATTTTGTTGTTTCTTAGAAGTGCATATGGAGTGGTCCGCATACTATTGATAATTAATATTTTCACGGGTATTATTTCCATTGCCGGTTTCATTTTTTCAATAATCGGTTCTATAAAGCTCTCAAAGACAAGGAAAGCTTTCCCACTGGAGCTTGAAAGGGACAAACGCACAATAGAGGCCGAAGCGAAGGTATCGGGTAAAAAAGTAAAGAAGCTCGAATTGGAATGTCCGGAGTGTTCCAAGGATTTTATGATAAAGGATACAGGCAAAAGACCTCTTCCCATAAAATGTCCCCACTGCGGTGTGGCGGGAGAGATCTAGATTTTATATTGTCGCCAAACCGACACGTTTTATGGTTTATTTGTCTAATACAGGTCTTTTCCTTAGCGTTTCACTTGACAAGACGTAGGCTACTGGCTCGCCTTTACCGGTGGGGACGGAAGACAACGGTTAATTATACCTAAACATTTATAACATAAATTACCTTCAACACGATGATGGGACTCGGGATTTTCCTTCGCAGAAAGTATTCTGAATTCACAAAACTATTCTGGGTAACCATACTTATGGAACTTTTCGAGAGAGGCGCGTATTATGCCTCTTACGGGATTCTTGCGGTACATCTTGCTTATAATCTGAAACTGACGAATCTACAGCTCGGCCTATTGAACGCCCAGCTATATCTGTTACTGTACGCGGGACCTCTTGTCTCGGGGGCTCTTGCCGATAGGGTCGGATACAAAAAGGCGCTTCGTTATGCTTTCACATTCATGATGGCAGGGTATTTTCTCCTGGGCGCCATGTCCATCCCCATCATGTACTACTGGTCCTTGGGTAGTTGGAGTGTTTTCGGGATATTTTTCGTGATCTATATCATACTCGGTATCGGGGCCGGTACCTTCAAACCCATAGTAAGCGCCACAATCGGGAAGACTACCACTGAAGAGAAGAGAAATCTTGCCTACATGACATTTTACTGGTTCGTCAATCTGGGTGCATTTATCTTTCCAATGATATTTGGCATAATTTTTCTAATAATAAGTTTATATGTGCCTGATAAAAGAGTATTCTACTACATCATATTCTTCGTCTCCTCCGTATTCATAGCCATCAACTACATGATAAATAAAATGCAATACCAGAACCCCGATCCACCCAACAAGGATGCCGATGTTTTCCGCTCAATCAGGAATATCGGGATCGTCCTAAAAGATAAACCTTTCGTGATTCTTCTGGCGATATACTCGGGTTTCTTCATCATGTTCGGCCTGATGCACGTGACACTTCCACTGTACATGGTGGATTTCAAGATAATGCCTCTGGCTTTTTCAGTTCTTTTCCTGGCCACCATAAATCCAGGAACTATCATAATTGTAGGTCCCGTTCTCGCTGGTATTGCGAATAAATTTGAATCTCTGGAGCTTATTATAACCGGTATACTCTTGTTCATTTTTGGCCTTTTCATCATGGGCTATACAACAATCTCGATATTCTTTATCCTGGGCATCGTTATTTTTTCCTGCGGCGAGTTCATAGCTCATCCCAATTACTCATCATATATCTCAAAGATAGCTCCAAGGGACAAGCTCGCTATTTACATGGGCGCTAGTTTTCTTCCTTCGGCAGTAGGTGTAATTACGGGTTCGATATTCGCCCATGGAGTTCTTTACGAGAACATTGCAGCAGCGGGTGAGCGGCCGAAGTTATTCTGGGCCATCATGGTTAGCATAGGCGTTCTCACCGTAGCTCTATTATTGATATATAATAGGGTTTACGGGACCAGGGGAGCGCCATCTGTGGAGCCCGGTGAACAGAAGAGCTTCAGGAAAAAGTTCATGGCTTCCAATCTCTCCATAGTGGTTATATTATTACTTATCCCGGGTTTTCTCGCTATGGGTTATTTCGGGGGGCAGAATACCTATTACCGGGATGAAAAAGAGAAAACAGAAATTGTTTTTAATCTCGAGAACTATGAAATTATCCCGGGCTTCAATGATGATTCATCAGGGAATTTACAGGAAGAGGAATCAGCAATTGTCCCGATAGTTCCTTATGAATTGGTAGAAGGAGATTTGTTAAAATCGGTAACAATCGAATTGGTATGGACCGATGAAGACGACTTCACCCGTCTATTCAGGACCTGGGAGAACCAACCGGATCAATTCCAGCTTTCCGTTACTGCTGGTGATAATCCAACCATGACCGAAATAGGTGCAAATACCCATGGTCAGGAAGGTAGTATATCTGTAACGATGGAGTTTGATCATGAATCTGGCGAATCATTGAACGGTACGGGGAAATGGATCATCGAGGTAACACTTGTCAGCTGTGGGAATATGGAAAATCCTTCGTCCCCCATCGCGTATACAGATTCCTCAAATGATTATGATGTTTTCACCACAAGCGAGGTTTATACTCCAAGATAAATGAATTTGGCAATATATGAACCATCTCAAATAACAGCAATGACTGGGCCCTGAATATCTAATACAGTTATAATTCAAAAAGTCCTAGTTTCCATCTTCCCCTTGCCCCGCCTTCCACCTTTCCACACAATCGCTTTTTTCCATGAAATCAACGAATTCATCCAACCGTATCATGGCCTGCGGTGGTATCTCGCAGTTCACACATCTCGCGCATTTTTCAACGCTTTCGTCATCGAGTCCGAGAATACTAAAAAAACGTGAGAATACTTCCCGGCGCAGTTTGGCTGCATAGGCGATGTTCTTTCCCTTTCTTGTAAGAACGACCCCTGCATACTTCGTGTATCTCAGGAGATTTTCCCCATCCAATCTCGTAAACATCGACACTACCGATGGTTGAGTTATCCCCAGTCTATCCGCCACCGCTTTGCTGGAGACATGCTTGGAATATTCACTCAGCTCGAGGATGACTTCGAGATAATCCTCGGTCTTTGCGCTTACCATTTCCTCTCCATAGAATTATTCGATACGAAAATGGTTATACTCTTCCACTTCCCTTTTCTTGATATCGGAAGGAACGCCGAATGTCGGTTTTTCCCAAAGTATCCGGCTGATATGCATGAATATCTCCCTTTTCGTTCTCTTCTTCACAAATTCAAGCAGTTCCATGAGTTGATAGTATATCTCGCTGTATGTAGGAGACTCCCTTAGTGTGATCTTTATTACAATCTCGTCCTTTGCGACCTCTATAACATCCACAATCATCTTCTGCCAGGGATTTGTGATGTCGGCCTTAGGATCCTTGAGGTTCCCATCCGGTATCATCTCGTAAACGTCGAAACCATCACATAACTGCATCATCTCTTTCAAACTGCTGTTCTCTATCTTAATATACAGAAGAAACGGGAATGTGATCCGTACCTCTTCTTCGGAACTGTCAATATCAACCATAGTTTCACCCAAGCAATTTAAATGAATTATTTCGATTAATAATAATGCTTAATGATTTAACCTTTTCCCTATTATGGGAGACCTTTTGAAATTCGTACCTGATGTGGGACTTACACTCAGAAAGGATCACACTTGTCGCGATGTGTTCGATTACCCCAAAAAGTGGGTGAGAAAACTATTCCACCGTTTAATTATATCTAAAAAGGTATAAATTATTAGCTCGTTGCGGGAAAGACATAATGCCAGTAGAGCTGGAGGTAATTAATATGGAAGACATAATAATAGAAAACGCCACGGTGATACCCGTTCGACCTGCGGGTGCCGTTCTTGAGAATCATTCCGTCCTTATTCAGGATGGAAAAATATCCGCGGTCGCCCCGCGGGACACGATAAATAAGAATTTTACACTGAATGAATCCAAGATCATTGATGGTAGGAATAAACTTGTCCTGCCCGGCCTGATAAACGGCCACACTCATCTCCCCGAAACGCTACTACGTGGTATATGCGACGACGAAATGCTTGAGAAATGGCTATGGGAAAACGTTTGGGTCTGGGAAGGGAGAATGACCGCCAAGGAAGCAAAAGCGGGGTCATTACTGGGATGTCTTGAGCTTATAAAGAACGGAGTAACCGGTTTTATTGATCAGTTCTACTATGGAAACGAGATCGCGGAAGCGGTTGTAGAAAGCGGTATCCGAGGATTGCTCTGCCCTAGCGTGTTCGACAACAATGCTGAAGCAGGTTCCATTGATAACTGTTTCAAGCGGGCCTGCGAGGTGGTTGATCAGTGGTACGGCAAGAATGAGAGGGTAATGTGGGGTATGGGACCCCATGCTCCCTACACTGTGAATAAGGAATGGCTGTGGAAGATCAAAGATTTCGGTCACGACCGAAAATTACCCATCCACATTCACATGCAAGAAACCCAATGGGAGGTGGATGAGGCGATAAAGAATTTCGGAAAGTCACCGTTCCAATACCTTTTGGATATCGACCTGTTGACGGAGCCGATCCTTGCGGCGCATTGTGTCTTTTCCTCTGAAGAAGACCGAAAGATAATGGCGGGGCACGACATTCACGTTCTTCACAACCCCACGTCCAACCTGAAACTGTCATCGGGAATAGCTCCCGTAACAGATTATCTCGATGCTGGAATAAACGTTAGCGTTGGTACTGACGGGAATGGATCCAACAACGACCTTGACATGCTTTCGGAAATACAGCTTGCGGCTCTGTTACAGAAATTCAGGACTGGCAAGCCAACCGCAATGCCTCTTGATCGAACTCTCGATACCGCCACCATTAACGGGGCCAAGGCCATGGGAATGGGGGACAAACTGGGTACTCTCGAAGTCGGGAAACTCGCGGATGTCGTAATCATGGATTGCTCGGGAGTGAACATGAATCCGCCGCACAATCCACTGTCTAATCTCGTTTATTCTTCATCCTCGAAGGACGTCGAAACCGTCATCGTGGGTGGGAATATAGTGATGGAGAACCGAAAGGTACTTACCATTGACGAAGAAAAGGTTATATCAGATGCAATTGAGGCCATGCACGTTCTGAGGGGAGATTAATTTTTAATTTCGATGCTTGATTCCCACCGTAATTTCATCTTCCCAAAGTCCTTTTCAGCCGGGGTCGGGCCTTTTCTTTATATTTCCTTCCCTTTTCGGGAAACCACGCCAAAAATGACCTGATCAATGGATAAAAATAACTTTGAAAATTGGGTAGTAGCGATGCAAGGCCGAACTAAAAGAATGATAACAAGAATATTGGAGGGCTCGCCCTCCGTGGTCGGCATAGCGCCGACTTTTATTATTCCATATTTTCCTCGTAATCGAGGGGCGCGTGGCTTTATTGCGGCGCCCCACGATTCACATAAACATTGAGAAATGTCAAACTTGGGTTCCAAATACAGATTAGGCAAAATAGATAAACAAGACCATTCTTACCGGAAACCCACGAATTCAAGAATTTAATGTATTACTGAGACGGAGAGATGAATGATGAGTAACGATGAAATTCAAAAAATGATAAAGGAACTTGGTGAACTTGACATTGATATGTACAATAAAGATTTTCTGCAAACATGGGAGCACCCCATGGAAGACATAAAAGCGGTTCTGTTGGTGTCCCTCGCACTGGAAGAAATGTATCGGGCCAATATATCATGCCGCGTGTTCGACGGCAGCCTTGCGGTATCGAACTTCCGGGACAAGTCCACGAGAACCCGTTTCTCCTTTGCCAGCGCGGCCAGCCTTCTGGGCCTAGATGTCCAGGACATCGACGAGAGCAAATCACAGGTCTCACACGGCGAAACAGTGCGGGAAACCGCCAACATGATCTCTTTTCTAACTGAAGTGATCGGTATCAGGGATGATCTTTTCTTAGGAGAAGGTCACAAATACCAGAAAGAGGTGGCGGATTCGATTGATGCAGGTTTCAAGGAAGGGGTTCTCGTACAGCGGCCCGGCGTAATTAATTTACAGTGCGACAGGGATCATCCGACCCAGAGCATGGCAGACCTTTTACATCTTATCAGGACATACGGAAGCCTGGAATCACTCAAAGGAAAGAAGATAGCAATGACATGGGCGTATTCACCTGCTTACGGGAAACCCATGTCGGTCCCGCAGGGGATAATCGGTCTCATGAGCCGGCTTGGAATGGACGTGGTTCTCGCCCACCCTGAGGGGTACGATCTGATACCCGAGATAGTGGATATTGCGGGGAAGAACGCTGAGAAGTACGGCGGTAGTTTTACGATTGTGGAATCAATGGAAGAGGCATTCCGGGATGCCGATATAGTCTATCCGAAGAGCTGGGCGCCTGTTACTGTAATGGAAAAACGTACCGCGCTTCTGCACCAGGGAAAGGCCGGCGCGGCGGGAATGGAGGTGCTGGAGCAGGAATGTATAAAGAATAATTCGAGGTATAAAAACTGGGAGTGTACCGAAGAGTTAATGTCGCTTACAAAGGACGGGAAAGCACTTTACATGCACTGTCTCCCGGCGGATATTACGGATGTTAACTGCACAGAAGGAGAGGTCGCCGATTCAGTTTTCGAGAGGTACAGACTGCCGACCTATCACGAGGCCGAACATAAATTATATGCCATCGCCGCCATGATGCTCCTTACCAGATTCCCGGACGTCAGTACTTTGCTGACAAATGTACTGGACCGTGGCGAGAAACGCCGGTTTGAGTAGACTGTTCACTCGATATTAGATAATATATATTAAGTAAAGTACATGGAACCATAAATCCGTGAGAAATATTAATGCAATTTATGCAAATAGTAAGGGCGGCTCGGCCTAAGGGAGAGCGCTCAATCAGAGAGAATCCTAACTCGCGACAATTTATGACTGGTTGAAAAAGCCAGAATATCATCGGTCCCATTTATTTCTACGGTCTATTACTACTACACTAGATGTCCTCTCTCTTTCTCTAAGGAGTTCACATAGTCTGTGAATATCATAATCCGCTTCCCGGGCAATCTCCTTTCCAGCCTTTCTTACTTCTGTGATTATCGGATCATCCATCAAGTCAATCCACTTCCTTCAACTCTTCGGGAGCACAAATAACAGGAGTATACATTCCATGCTCCTGATTTAGTTTATTCAATTTCTTGATCGTATGGGCATTTCGTCAATATTGATAAATTTATCTGAATTATTTGAAATATGCACGATGTGTCGCGTGCATCTTCCATTATCACTGTCCCTAATTTTGGCCAAGCATCCCAAAGATGTGTATTTGGCAGGTAATTCATATTCTTGAACTGGTCTTCGCGCAATTTTGTATAACTTCGTCCTCACCCTGGCAAGTGAAGAAAAGTTAATCTAACCTTAAAGATATAGGATAAACAGGGGGTATATCGTTACCTCCTTTCGTCACTTTCCCCTCTCTCCGGTGCTTCCACTTGAAAAGCCGGGTCCCGACATAGAATCGGAGATTCTATTAGGCGACAGTGAAACAAATGTTTCTATGTCGCCTACTGGCTCGGCTTGAAAGGCTTGACTGCACACCTTGTTTCACCGGAATGTAATGGGCGCTAACAGGTGTGCCTAGACCCCCCAAAGCCGGGCACCTATATGAAATACGATATCGGAGCCACCCCCGCAGACGGCACTTGCGGACCGATATTGTAGTTCCCGGGGTGACCTCCCCTTGCTTCCATTAGAGGAAAGTGGAGCCGGTTTGGCTGAATAATATACAGCATCCACCATGCGAATCCAGAAATTAAAATATATATAATACATATTCTATATACCCCACAACTATGTATTGTTTTTTCTAGGCTGCGCATGATCCTGGAAAAAGAATAAATCAGATTGGGGAATGATATTGGCTTTGTTGACTGTTTTGCTAGTTCTTGCATTTATCGCTGCCATGTATATGGCGTGGACCATTGGTGCCAATGACGTTGCCAATGCCATGGGCACAAGCGTAGGCAGCGGTGCGGTAACCCTTAAAAAGGCAATAATCATCGCCGGTATATTCGATCTTCTGGGGGCGATTCTTGTGGGATCCCACGTGACTGCCACCATCAAGGACGAGATCATAGATCTCGATTCCTTCACCGGAGACAATGGAAAGATGATCGTTTTGTCGGGGATGTTCGCAGCCCTGCTTGGAACCGCAATCTTCATGACAATCGCCACCTATTTCAAGTTACCTGTGTCCACCGGACACGGTATAGTCGGTGGAGTGGTTGGTTTCGGATTGATCAGTTCTCTTATAGGTGAAATGGATATTACAGCAATAAACGGGTACAAATTACTTGAAATATCAGCCAGCTGGGTCATTTCTCCCCTGGCTGGTGGTGTCCTGGCATTTGTCCTCTTCGCCGTTATCAAACGGTATGTCCTCCATTCAGATAACGTCATCAGAGCCGTAAAGAGAATGTCGCCACTTTTCGTTGGCGTCGTTTTTTTTATTCTGTCCCTTTCGATAATTTACAAGGGTCTTGCAGGACTTGGCCTAGACACAGTCCCTTTTACACATGCATTGCTGGTCTCCGCTGAGATCGGGGTCCTGAGCGGTCTTGTTTGCAGGTTGTTGGTCCGGGACCTCCGGTTGAAGAAAGGCGAGTCCGACTTCGATATGGTCGAACGGATATTCGGTTTTTTACTGATAATAACCTCCTGTTATATCGCCTTTGCACACGGGGCCAGCGATGTTTCACATGCCATCGGGCCCCTTGCCGCTGTGATCTCGATCTATTTCAACGATCCCGTCTCTTCAGTACCCCTGTGGATATTGATCGTGGGGGGTGCTGTGATAGTTCTCGGTATCTACACGTGGGGGTATAAGGTAATGGAAACCATGGGACGAAGTATCACCAAGATTACACCGTCACGGGGATTCGCCGCCACCTTCGGAGCTGCCACGTCGGTATTGATATGTTCGAAGTTAGGCCTTCCCATATCCACCTCACATTGCGCTGTGGGAGGGGTCGTGGGGGTAGGATTCGTAAAGGGGGCCGGTTCCATTGATTTCAAAGTGTTGAAAAAAATCGGTCTTTCGTGGATCATTACAATACCTGCTGCGGCTTTCCTCAGTGTGGTGATATTTCTGATAATTATTGCAGTAACATAATTCAATTTTTTTAACTCTGAAATCTCTGCTTCGACCATCATTTTCATGTTCTTACCAATATCTATTTATTAACAAAACTCAGATACTGGGACTATGACAGAGAAGAAATTATTTCGATATTCGCTCTTATTGATTGTTGCGACAGGTATTATTATGGGAGCTTAGGGTACAGGAGGAATCTTCTTCGAAAATACTGCCTCATCCAACGAACAAACTGTATATCTCCAAGATGCGGCCCTTTACAATGAAAACGCTGGAAGAGCAAGCCAATGGCATATCGGGACCGTGGATCAACAGGGGGACGTTGGCAGCTACTCTTCGATAGGAGTCGATTCCACGGGTAAACCGCATATTGCTTATCAGGATCTAACCAATAGATTTCCAAAATATGCATATTTTAGCAATGTAAAATGGACTATCGCGGACATAAGTCAAATGGGTTTGGGTGCCCAATACATGTCATTGACCCTGGATAGTAATGATCAGCCACATCTCGGTTTTAATGAGTACGCTCCTTTAGTTCCGCAGATGATATGTTCCTTTTTCGATGGAGTAAAGTGGACTTCCACTCCCGTGGGGTTTCAACTTGGCAATTATCTGTCGATTGCAGTTGATAGTAATGATAAGGCTCACATAAGCTGTTATGATTTTGGGGGTTCACTGATATATGTCAGCAATATACAGGGCAAGAGTGCGGATATAGTCACCGTGGACCAGGAGGACAATGTCGGGCGGTATACTTCTATTGCCATTGATAGCGATGACCGACTGCATATCAGTTATTTCGACCATACAAACAAAGACCTGAAATATGCTTATTTCAATGGAACGATCTGGTTGAATGAAACTGTAGATTCGAGAGGGGATGTCGGCTACCATACTTCCCTTGATCTCGATTCCAACGACCTGCCGCATATCAGTTATTTCGACATGACGAACAATGAATTAAAATATGCCTATTATGATGGAAATAATTGGCACGATGAAACCGTAGATACCTCCGATTACCTGGCTACTTCCATGGCCCTGGATAGCAACGACCGGCCCCACATCACCTATAAATCGTCTGGTTTGAAGTATGCCTTTCATGACGGGAACCAGTGGCACAAAGAGACCGTTGACTCTGGAAAAGAATTCGGTGATCATGCTTCTATCGCTTTAGATCATCTTGATAATCCGCATATCAGTTATTATGATAACAACAATAAAAATTTGAAATATGCCGTGATAGATGAGATCCTACCCTCGGTGATAGCAGATGACAGTCCGGATATCGGTTATACGGGAAATGATTTCGAGTTTAATATCAATGCTTTCGACAAATGTTCCGCCGCCAAGCGCTGTTCCGGCATTTCAGGGGGACCAATTAAACACACAGGGACAATTACCCGTGAATCCGCTAATTGCCGGATTACCTCAAGCCGCACAAACGAATCAATTTGTCCAGCCGGATCAATTACCGGATAATGGACAATTTAATATAATATCCATGCCTCTAGAAAATGCGTTTCCAATCCGACCTGATATCCAATCTTTCGAGCTGCCTCCACCTCCGGAATGATCGAAATATCTAGTATCTTGAATGAGGTAAATCATTTTCGATAGATAGCGGAATCCTGATTTATACGCTTATGAGCTTACCCATGTCCCATCTTCCATTTTAGATAAATCGGACAATATGACCCGCACACACTATCATATTCACCCATAAGCATTTTTTTTCGAGCTTCCTGCAGTAATTCGGTATTCCACATAGATTGAAGGTTTTGTTTCTTATGCTCGAAGGGAATATTTCGGTACTTCTTTTTGACCCATGGACAAGCCCATACACTTCCTCGTTCAACTTTTAAAGTTGTCCAAAAAAAGTCACAATGGATTTTCCCGAATTTTGAAATTGACTTTTTGTCGGTGAGATTCAATTCCTTTGGTCCCAAATCCGGGTATTTTATAAAAACAGACGGACTAATCCGATCAAGTAATCCAATGCCTTCCCTCAAGGCTAATTTATCAGCTTTTTTTGCAATTGCCAGTAACTCCCGTGCTTTCGATCTATCATACAAAGGGTTTTCCAAATAGAACCGGGGACGTTGATAATTGATAAGTGACAGGGCAACTGAATTTACTTTGTGCTTTATGGCCAATTCAATGAAAGGAATTATTTCGTTATAATTATGCTTCATCACGACAAACCACCAGCTTATTTGAGGATGAGAATTTGATTTACTTATTTTTCGGATCTTCTTGGTTGATTCAAGGACCTTGGAAAAAATACCGTTACGCCTAATGTAGGAATAGGTTCTTTCAGTTGCCGCATCCACAGAGATAATCAAATGACCAAAATGTTTGGAACAGATCCGTTTTATCCAATTCTCATCTAGTGAATTACCATTGGTCATGATGCTCAAGGTACAATGGTGATCCTTACTTACTCCCTGATAAATTTGTAATGCTTGTGGATAGATCAATGGTTCTCCGCCTGAAATCAGTACGTCTTTTGCATATTTTGACAGATCGATTATTTCATTGACTATCTCATTTGGAACTTTTTGTTCCCAGTTACGACTGAATATCCTTCGTTGAATTTTATGTTGGCCGCACATTATACAATTCAGATCACATTTTTTACCCAAAATAACCGCATAATTGACCGGCAGACTTTCCAAAACTGTTTTACCAATTTTCTGTTCTGCCCTGTTCAATTCAATATTCTCTTGTTGTGATCTGATTTTTTTCATAGAACCTCACCGTCGAATTAGACCAATTATTTACAGCATCTTCTAAATAATATTTATAGTAATTGGCACAATGATGGTATGTTTATTAGAAAAACTTCCTTTCGCTTTTTGACTCCATCGGACTTTTATCATCTCAGAATATATTCATTTTCATTGGACAATTGTATCTACAAATGATAGTTTGTCTCTAAGTCTGTGCTTTGTTCTATCATCGAAGTCTATATCGTACCATTTTTTTCTAACCGACATGAATACTATTTTCCAAGATTTTATTTCCCATAACTAACATTACTGCGATTGAGAACTAAGTGGCTTTCTCGGTCATATTGAGTTCTTACCCAGGTAATTGGGGAATTTCACGGGAGATTACTGAGGATAGATTTCTTTTTGGATTAAGTCTGCTTCTGAGAAAGTAATATATATGTTTAGATTATTACAATAAAAGGAAATTTTTAATCTTTCATGATTAAGCTTAAAACCCTATGACCCAACGATGGAAAAAGGAATTGCATGAATGAATCAGAAAAAATTACAAGAAAAAAGAGAATTGACACGAAGTTAAAAGCTCCATTGCTGAATTGGAAAATCACCACCCCTGCCATCACGTTCCTGCTCTTTTTCTTTTTTCGGGCGAATTTCTTGTTGTCGAACTCCTCCAGCATGAATCTCCGTTTCAGGTCCTCGCTGCCTCTCAGGCCCCAGATATATCCAACCATAAGAAGAACGAATATCGGGGTTACGTACGCGTAGAATAATTCGTCATCACTGTTGATCTCCATGTGCCTCCATAGAATAAATTTCGCCATGACGAGAAGTAATCCTGCGGCGAGTATCACGGAGAGCATCACCGAACCCACGCCGTAATGGATGATGTTTTTCGGTTTTCTCAACTGTTTTATAACTAGAATTGCTGTGATGGCACCCAAGAACAGTAAGGTGATACCCACGAATATCATTGATAGTAAATATGTGCCGTCGTAGAATTCACCCTGGGAAATTCCATAGGAAGTAATAAACTGGTCAATGGACACGATAACGGCGACGATACCAATAACAAGCTGTAATAACAGAAATAATTTCAAACCCTTACTGGTTTTCTTTGGCAGTACTTTCAGGTATTCCACAACCACGTCGTTGGGTGGCCCCAATCCACTGATCACTTCTCTGAATATCTTGTTATTCGGCTCAAGCAGGTTCCTGTCGCCTGCGATATCGTTCGACTTCTCATATATGTGGTTATCGAGCTCTTCGATTATCGCATTTGTTGAAGCTGAGTCTATCCCGTAGAGTTCTCTTTTTATCTTTGAAATATAATCATCAACGATATTATTAAATTTCATTTTTTTACCCCTAGTTTCTCGATAACGTCGTTGGTTACCTCGTAAAAGGCGAGCCAATCCCCGTGACATAGTAATAGTGCTTCCTTGCCGTCTGCAGTGAGTTTGTAATACTTTCGCCTTGGGCCCCCCTGCGGATCCCCCCAGTAGCTTTCGAGAAGTTTTTTATTCGACAGCGAACTGAGAATAGGATAGATAGTTCCTTCAGGGAATTTCAATTTACCTTTACTACTACTCTCGAGGTTCTTAATGATCCCATAGCCATAGCTGGGTTCTACGTCACTATCTATAGCTAGCAGTACGAGCATTGACAGGAGCCCGGTCTTCAATTCCTTGTTGAACTTTTTTAAAAAACCGTTTATTCTCTTGTTCATGTCACTACCTCGAAGTTCTATATAGATATAACTTCAAGGTAGTATTTATACTTTTTTAAGATAAAAAATCGTATCCAACGAATAAAATCGACATGAGGTAGATCTGTTCTCTTGCCTCTACTTTTTCTTATTGATCTTACTGAATGGGAGGCAATGGGCCCAGTTGTCCCTCTGCAGGTGGGCCCGGGGGTCCTTGAGCTGGCGCGCCCTGATCGTAGGTGGGATAGGCTGGTGGAGTGGCAGGTGTTTGCTGCCAGTTCTCGTTTCCTGCCGGGTAGATAGGGGGCGGGACCTGTCCCGTTGGTGACAGGATCTCATCCAGCTCATCCTTTCCCTTTCCTTCCTTTCCCTTACGTTTCAAGAGGATGAGTGTAACGATTACTGCTGTAGCAATAATTACAACAATGATTATTATCACCAGTATCATTCCGAAAGAGCCACCGCCTTCCCCTTCCGCATCCTTTACCACCATATCAAAGGTAATAGTATCACTGTTGTTATCTGCGTCACTGACCGTCAGGGTAATGGTATATGTTCCCGGTGTATAAAACAAATGCTCCTTTACCTTGCCCTGAAGCGTTTTCACCTTACCGTTTTCCGTGAAGGACCACGTGTAGCTCACAATTTCGATATTATCGGTAGAATCGGTGGCATCAAACCTCACCTTTAAACCTGCCGTTGTCTCGTAACGGCTTCCTTCTTCAATCTCTTTGCCACCCAGTTTCGCATTGAGCTGCGGTTTCTTAACATCCCATATCTTCACCGCAACTTCATCAATACCGACCTTACCCGAGGTATCCACCACTGTCAATACGACTGAATATTCGTCAGCGATCTGGAACTCGAATTCGGGACTCATACCATCAAGTTTCTGGGTAACCCCTTCGTAGGTAAAGCTCCAAGAGTAACTTGCGATACCAATATTATCATGGCTGCCGCTGGCGTCGAAAGTTACCGTGTTTCCTTGGTCGACATCGACATCCTTCCCCTCTGCTATCGGCGGATCGTCGTCCCTTACCGGGAGGCCAAAGGAATCCGTACTAAGAATATTTCCAGCCTCATCCTCTGCTTCATAGTAATAGTAAAGACCGGTAGCGGTGGATGATATATTAATAGTGACCGTCCAGCTGTTACCGTCTCCCCTTTCCATTGCCGTTTTGTTCACGGTTATATTATCGAAAGTATAACTTAAATTCAATTTCGTCACCATATTGTTATCACTGAATTCAGCAACAATGTCGAAAGAATCACCGGTGGTGGGATAACCGTCCGGTTCGTTTGAAACCATCTTGGGGTTGTCATCGTCCTTAACATCCATGGGGAACCAGTCTGTCGAAAGGCTGTTGCCCTTCTCGTCTGTTATTATGAAAGTTATGTTGATCGCCTGGGCATCAGAAGTGATATCCAATGATGTATTCCATACCTCGCCTTCCCCCCGCATGGCAGGGAGCAGAACCGCCTCCTTTTGTCCTAATTGATCGAACTTGTAAGTCATTCGAACTGAAGTCACTCCGATATTGTCCATAACTCTTACGCCGATGTCGAAAATATTGCCTGTACCAGGCGCCGCAGGGTGATGGAGGGCTAACAATACCGGTTTGTCATTGTCTGTTACGGTTATGTTGGTTATATCCGATATGTATAATCCGCTGGAGGCATCTTCCACATAGATCACGTACTGCAGAGGTGCAATGCTCCCGTTATCGAGAGTAATATTGCCCACCCAGCTTCCATCTATAAGATCCAGGGTTGTATTATCACCAAGTGAACCATGGCTCCAATTTGCTATTACCGAACCAACCTCCACGTTATCTATGGCACTTATATCGAATTGGAATAGATCGCCTGTGGTAGCGAATATGTAGGAATCATCATCTTGAAGAGCAGGGGGGTCGTTGTCCTTAACCTCGAGACTCAACGTATCCGATGTTAGGATGTTCTCTGCAATATCCCTTACATAAACCGTGTAATTTAGTGGATCGCCCCAGGTTCCGAGCCTTATTTTCCCTGTCCAGAAATCTCCTGTTTTCGAAAGAGAGAGATTGTTTCCAAGATGTTTATGCTTCCAGTTTACGGCGACGGTTGTAACTTTGTCGTTGTCTACTGCACTTATATTGAAAAGAAAATCATCCCCCGTGGTACCGTATCCCATGGAGTTGTCTGAGCTAATAACAGGCAACGTCATATCACGAAAAGCGAATCTCACTTCATCCTCCCAACCCACGGTATAGCTTACGAAGGCATTATCGTTGTCATCCAGAACGAGAGATGAATATCTACCCACATCTCCCATGGAATCCACTATCTCAGTGTACCATACGTCATTATCGAGATAGGCGAACCGGAGGTTCTGACCCGTTAGATCACGATGAGTGATCATCGGCTGGTCGGATGAGTCAATTGCAATGGAAGTGTACATTCCGCAATCTCCCTCGGAATCTACACGGCCGCGGTTCCACTGCGCACCGTCGTGATAAGTATACCTCAGGTAACCGTCAGGGGTGCCGTCGCGGTAGCTTATGTGCGGTCGATCATTGGAATCGACATCGATGGCCGAGAAGATACCTACACCGTGAAAATCGTCCGCGGTCTCGTTCTGCCATTGTGCTCCGTTGAAATGAGCATAACCGAGGTTCCAGTAGGTAACGTCTCCAATGGTATAGGCCTGCAGGTAACTGACATGGGGACGATCCGAAGAATCCAGAACCATGGAAGGCCATTCACCAACATCACCGGTAGTATCCACTGTTGTAATATCCCATGTCGCGCCGTTGTACTTAGCATACTTGAGGTTTCCCCCTCCTTCGTCATGGTAAGCGATGTGGGGATTGTTCGATGAATCCAGTTTAAGAGAGGTTCCCAGTCCCACGATACCGGCCGAATCTACGATGCTGGTAATCCACTGCGCACCGTTGAAATATGTATATTTCAGGTCTCCATTTGGCTTATCATAGTAGCTTATGTGCGGACGGTCGGACGAGTCGAGGTCAAGGGACGTCCACTCACCTACGCCAAGCGAAGCGTCTGCGATTACTTTCACCCATTTATCGCCGTCGAGATATGTGTAGACCAGATTGGTGGCTGTGGCATTGAAATAGCTTATATGGGCGTCCCCATCTGAATCCAGAGCGAGGGAGGTGAAAGACCCGACGTCATCCTTGGTGTCAACCAACTGCGAGCTCCAGTGTTTACCTCGCGTTTCAATGGTATCGCTCCAGCTGTCCTGTTTGCTGTCCGGGGCGGTTACAACCGGGGCACGGGGCGATTCGTTCCGGGTGAATATATCACCGTTTATAAGCACGAAGGAGTTCAATATTATGGCAGTGGTAACAAGGATGATCCATCTTTTCATTCGGTACACCTCTTTATTGTTTCATAAATATCCGGTAGAGTGAATTATACTAAAAGGAATTATCCTTTAAAGTTTATTCAATTAACGCTCTCAATTACAATCCCTAATAAGAAGAAATAATTAATGTTTTTTTGTCTATTTTAAATCGCTACGAATCAATGATTTGACCATTTTTTCATATTAGGTACTATTCTTCAAATAAATAGGGCCGCCGACCCCCAGGCAACGGCGGCCCGAAAAAAAAATATTTAACGTAATTATATAGGAGGGTGATGCCCTCCAAGGTCGGCATTTGCCGACCAATTCCTTCTTACGATTATCATTTTCTCAAAAGAAGGATTCGTCTTCCTCGTATTCCTCGGGAGTGTTCTCACTTCCGATTTGATATTCAGTTAGGAAAATTTTATTCTTTATGATGAGGATAATTATCACAAGGATCGTGAAGACAACTATCAATACTGCTATGATGATGAGAAACGAACCATATCTTTTTTCTCGATTTTCCTCGTGGCCTAGCTCGTCTTCGGGTTCGAATTCAGGTATTACATCGCTCTGTTTCCAGGTAATCACAACCTTGCCTTTCTTTGCGCTGATAATGATACCTGGCGGCAATTGCTTTACGGGGAAATCTTGAATGGTCACCATTCCGTTCTCATCTGTGCTGGCGACATAGGTTCTATTTTCATGTGTAAAACTCACTATTACACCACCACCGGCATTTGGGATGGGGCCAATTGTTATAGTGTAACCATTATTGTGTGGGTTTGGCCCGTATACGGTCCCAAGATGTACATCCGCATTAGTGATGGTGACGTTCATTATTTTTGTATTGTAACCCTCTAGGCTGAAGGTGAGCACGTAGTTGCCTGGGATAAGATGTGGAATGAAAAAATCACCCGTAACATTGTTCACCGCCACCATTTTCGTTCCGATTTTCACTGTTGTGCTAGCCGGAATGACGGTACCTGAGATGGTGTATATAGCCATAGGATCGAGTTCCATGGTGACGTTCCACCAGGTGATCCACCATCCTTCCCACTCTCCTTTCCACTCTTCTTTCCTTTCTACGTATATGTTTTTACTAAAATATCCTGTCTTTTCTGCCGTCACTAACCACAAACCCAAAATAGCCAATTCAGGTTTCTCGAAGTCATGGCGGTATACCTTTGTACCGGTTACCTTTTCCTCGTCTATGACAATGAGGTCGGGGGGCACTCCCCGAATCTCATACGAGCCGTTAACATCGGTATCCGTTGTGAGGTTCATCCATGTTCTGGTAGTTGTATTGACGATTGTTTTCGCGCCGTCAACTGTCACGGTCATATTGGCAAGCTTGTCAACGAATACCTCCACTGTGACGGTCACGCCCGAAAGATTGTCACCATTCGCATCGTTTATCCTACCTCTGAGGATGGGCGTTCTTGGATGAGGCAACTGGTATAGAGTGTAATTGATCCAGATGATGTCAGAACCAAAATTGAGGGCGAAGTTTTGTTTGTTATTCGCAGGTATCTCGTAGTCATTGGATACCAACCAATCCAAGTCCAGTTTGATGCCGTACATGGCATCGCTAAACGGCAATAACTTCGAATAATTTCCGGTGGCATCCGTAGTGGTATTGTAATATTTATCGATTACATATTTACCTGTCATATCCAATTCTAAATTATAGATTACCACAAACACCCCTGGTACGTTTATTCCGTTTACGTCCCGTATCTTCCCGCGCAGCCACCCGCCGGTGCTATCATAGATGGTGAAGTTGTTGTCAACGTGTTCCTTAAGGAAAGTTGCCAATCCGTCTGTGCCAATGAAGTGGTAGGAATGGTTTCCGGGTGTTGCGGTCCAGGAATACGTGAAGGTTACGCCGCTTTTCCAAGTAGTGCTCCCGTTGGTGACCATATCGTGAGAAACATTGTCGATATAGAGTTTCACGGTTCCTACGTCACCATAAAGATCTTTGTACACCACCGAGAAGATAATTTCCTCACCCACGAACACATTGTTGGAAGTGGGGTCCGGTGAGAGCAAAACGTTTGAGATATCTAGCTCTAAACAAGGACACGCGTCAATGACCAAATCCATAATCAAAACTTCCGCTGTGCTCACGAGGCTTGCTTTAACTTTATAATCCCCAGCAATGTCGATCGATAGGCCCTGGAATATCACACTGGCTTCTTCTCTGGTGGAAGCAGTTCCCTCCTCGGGCGTCACGTTACCGGAAGTATTCGTAAGATCGATCAATATGTCTGTTGGGTCTGCCGCCGGATATATCTCCAGGTGGATAATCCCTGTACCCACGGCATTACCGGTGTTGTTCAATAGAACGGTCACATCGAAGTATTTGCTTGGTATTCCTCCTGTGTCGCCGAATCCGGTCAAGTTGACCAAATGGATATCGGCTATGTTCATAATCCCTACTTGTACCGTTCTGTTGACGGACCTGCCGGTAGATTCATTAGTAGCCGTGATGGTTATATCATAAATACTGTTCGGCCCCTCGGCGGATGGAGTCCAGAAGAAGATTAGCACGCCCGATTCTACATCGGGAGGAAGAAAATCTTCGATCTTCCAGCTCCATTGTAAGACCTCTGATATCTCTCCCGTGGTATTTGTGATATCTATAGAAACGTTAGTCATATATGCAAAGTCGTTCCCTGTATTTTTGATCACAGTTTCTATCGCTAAATTTTCCTTTGGATAGATACCGTCTACATCGGGGGCGTCGATACTGAAGTTTATCGTGAAATCGATTATCGTCGTGAAGTTCACATTCACAAGTTTCTTGAATCCGTCTATCATTCCGGTCCCATTCAACCACCCCTCAACAGTGGCATTTATCGTGTAAAATCCGGGATCGGTGAAGTTGAATGAATTTCCTGCATTTACCGAATGTTTTCCCGCTGCCAGATTCCCATGTTCGAAAATACTCCGCTCGAACAGATCACTGTGGGTGACATTAACAGTCACATTCACGTTCATCATTTCTTGTGCCAGTGTAAAGTTCACTTCTATACCGAAATTTCCATTTGCAAAAATACCATTTTCGAAAAAGGGTTGGGTCGGCGTTAACACTCTAAGCTTGTCAAATGTTACGTTGCCTGCACGTCTGGGGGTAATTCCTCCGGTGTCATCAGCACTAGCCATTAACGGAATTGAATTTGATATAATGAAAATCGAGAGCAGTAACGCAATGATCTGTCTAGGCATCACCATTATCGCCTCTGGGAAAATTTTTTTTATAAGGCATTAAGTGAAAGAGTATAATCTTTATATTATACGGTTTCCTTGGTTTTTATAATCTCCGTGCTGAGTTACCACGAACCGATTGATCAAATAAATTAACTTTCAAGCAGGCTCTCGGCACTGCAGTTCGGGCAGGCTATCATTAAAGGTCTAGTTGTATCCACTATGGTCAGCAGAGTCTGGCAGTTGTAGCATTGTACCGTTACCGGCTCGGGAGTCGCCGGGGTCTGAAGTTGAGTTGCCTTTGCCTGGAGATCGGCCACAGTTGCTTCCAGGGCCGCGTATTGGGCTATCATGGCCTGTTTCTCCTGCTCGTCCTCTATTCCCCCAAGTTTCTCACGGACCGCCGCCGCTTCCGCTGTTATTGCCTCGTACTGCTGGGCGATCAACTGGAGTTGAACGGCCACGTCAGAAACCACTTCCGGTTCCGCTTCCGAAGTGCTCTCGTCCACCGGGAGGTCTTCCACCACCTTATCAGTAAGCAACGACTCGTCAGGGGATTCCGTTACCGTTTCAGTTTGCACTTCTGTTTCGGGGGCTTCCGTCGCATTTTCAGGTGTCTCGCTTTCGGGAGATTCCGGCTCCATCGCCGTCTCCATGGTCTCTTCGGGAATTCCTTCCTGTACTTCTTCTCCCGCAGTTTCTCCCTCTATCTTTTCCCCAGCTACCTCATCTTCGACGTTTTTCTCTTTCGAATCCGTAACTTCAGTATCCCCTTCGCCGGGTACGCTCTGGTCTCCAGCGGGGAGTTGCAATAGTTCTTCATCTTTTCCGCCGCTCGCAGGCAGTGCTTTCGGCTTCCTCTTCCTTACCTTTCGCTTAACCTGTCGGGCTACCTTTTTCTTTCCTGAACGCTTTATAACAGTCTTTTTTGCAGCACCCTCAAGCTCTTTATCTTTTTCTCCTGATACTTCTGATTCATCGCCCCCCTCTTCGTGTGGGGGCAAAGCAAGAACTCTCGCACCCGATTCCAGACTCTGGAATTCCTTATCGGTTCCACCTGTGGGATCCTTTGAGTCCAGAGATTCCGTGCTTACCTGTACCGCTGCGGATTCTTCCATGGGAGAAATTGGTGATTCTCCCTCCATGATACTTCCTGCTGTTCCTTCCTCTCCATCCGCTACGATATGCCTTGGCACCGCCATTTCCTCTTCTTTGTCCTTTCGTTTCTTCTTTCTGAAAACCACCAATCCCATGGCGATGATCATTATCAGGATCAGACCTATGACACCAAAAATAAGAGAAGCGGCATTCTCTTCCATAAATGTGGGCGGAACCTCCTTTTCCGGTTCCTTGACCGTCAGGGTCCACGAGTAACTGTCGTGTACATCACCGTCATCATTAACGAGAATCACAGTAATATTGAAGGTCCCCGTCCTCGTTATGGTCTTCCTGTATTTATCACTGTGTTGAGTTCGATCCGCCAAACCGTTCAATAACCAGTTTATATTGTAATCGTCATCCAGAGGGTTTGTGACATTTATAGAGAGAGTAACTTTCTCATTCACCATGATCTCAATTTTAGGAGGGTACTTTCCCGGTATCTCAAGTGATGGGAATATGTTCTTTTCAGGTTTGACGGGACCGAAGCTCACGACATCCTTGTTATAATTCCCAAGGAGGTCGTAGACCACCACCGCTACGTAATATCCCGTATTGTCATTCAAATTTTTCCCCTGGTACTTGTTCACTTCGGCAGATGTCTCTTCCCGCATAACCAGATGTGAACCGTCCGCCCTTTCGGGATAGACCTTGAAGGGTATATGCAGTGTTTTTATCTCTGGGGCCTTGTGATCGAAAACGAATATCTCGTAATACGCGAAATCCGCTTCCATGCTCTGGTTCCATTGGACGGAAAGCACCCCTCCGGCATCTCCGGGTTTGTCGTACACAATCAGGCCCTTGACCCTTTCCGGCGCCACGTTCTCCCAGCATCTCACTGGCCCGTAGGACTTCACCTCATTTTTGTCCTGGTTCCCGGAGAGGTCTATTGCGGAGACAGCTATATAATGGTCCCGTTCGTTCTCTAAAGGCTCACCGTTCATTGTGCTGATCTCGGTAATTATGGTGGAACCGTTCCAGCCAACGGCATCGATCACTGCTTCAGGCTTTTTCCCCCGAACATCGTCGAATTTTGTTCTCCTAACATAGATCTCGTAGGCCACCACGTCTTCTTCTATACTTTTCTCGATCTCTACGGTTATTGAGTTCCCGCTGTCGTTAGGGGTGTCGTACATTTCACTTATATATATCAGCTCCGGAGCTGTGTTTTCTCTGCACACCACCGGACCAAAACTGATCACCGAAAAATTCTCATTCCCCAGTCGGTCAACGGCCGTTACAGCTACCCAGTATTGCTCGTAAAGATTTATCAGGGGTTTGGTGCCGTGCTTGTATATCTCGGTATCCTCGGTGCTGATGTCGTCTACAGTCACCTGCACTTCCATCTCGTCCACCCTTTCAAAGGAACTGTTAGCAATGTAGATATTGTAATGGTCGAAATCGGAATCTGACGAGCTCCACCACTTTACTATAATAACGCTCCCCTCGTCTTCTGGTCTGTCCGATGCGTTTCTCACCGTTATGGGCACCGGAGCTATGTTCTCCAAACTTTCCGCCGGTGACGACGAGACCACTTCTTTTAGATAATTTCCCGAAATGTCCACTGCTACAACAGCGATGTAGTAATCCGTTTCATCCAGTAATTTGTTGGAGTTCATGGTCTTGACGATCGTGTGATTCTCAGAGATATTGTCGATCTCCACCGGCAACAGGTCGATGTTTTTTATTTTCTCGTTGTCCACATAGACTCTGTACTGGTCGAAATCCGGTGCGGTACACGTGTCCCAGGATACATGGAGGCTGCTCCCGCCGTCATTAGGCGTATCGGTAGCGATAACATTCGTTACCTTTTCAGGAGGAAGATTGTCTATAGGGATTATCGGGCCGATAATATTCTGAGGGGTGATGGTATCGTTCTCAATGCCGGGAATTGATTCGTCTATGCTTGTGACTCCGAAGAAGTATCCCTGGCCGTTGCTTAGATTTGAGAAGGTCATATTGGTCGCTTGCACCCCGGTAGCCACCGGTTCCAGCCCAGTGAGAGACACTATCTGCTCGTCACTTATATATACATTGTAATAACTGAAATCGGGGCTGGTGTTTGGGTTCCATTCTATTTTCACGTTGAAGCCCTCATCTTCAGATACATCGTCCCCGTTGAGACCGGTGACACCAACGGGAGGATTGTCCAAGCATTCGCCGGACCCGTTTATTACCTCCGGATTCACATTACCCCATATGTCAGTTACTGTGACGGCAAAGTAGTATTTCTTTTCATCGATCAGGGGTGTTCCCCCTATCTCCTTGATCAGGTGAGTGGTATTACCCCCATCGGTTATGTTTGAGATTATGGGGGTCATTCCCGATACGTTGGTGATAGGGGACGTGTCGGCGTATAGGTCGTATCTTTCGAAGTCCCACTTTGTGCATTTGTCCCAGCGCACGTACATATGCCCGCCTCCATCGAACTGGCGGTCCCACGTGACTACGTTTTCGATTTTTGGAAGCGGTGTCGTATCCTCAACGTAGCTTTCCAGTCCATAGAGGATGATGTCGTCAACGTAGTAACCGCTGCCGACCCCAGCTGCATCGGAAGTGAATCGAAATCTGAATCGCATCGTCCGCCATTGGCTGCCATAGAATCCGTTCATGGGCACCCCGAGACCTTTGGGCTCGTCCGGATCCTCCTGCCCGTTGCGGTTCAGATCGCTGTACCACCTCATGAACGACCAAGTGCTGAAAGTCCCGATTTCCCCGGGATTGGTGAATACGTTCCTGACATTGCCAAAATTATCATAGCTCAAGTCGTCTATGTAGAACTTATCTTCGTTATCCTTCCTAGCTCCCACCATCTTGAACCCATAGGTGGGTTGATATGTCAGATCGGACCATGAAGAATACATGCGGGAAAGGTCGAATTCAGGCGAGATAAGCTCCACATCGATGTTGTTTTCGTACTGACCGTTGTCCCCACCCATGTACCACGCCCAATCCTGCGTGTGGTCTCCGGTGGGATTCAAGGGATTATTCACACGATGCCACGTATCGGGACCGCCCATTCTGGCCATGGGGGTCCACGTTCCGCCCCCCTGCTCGCAGTCGTCCGCCCATTTATTCGCCCACCCGTCCATTGAAAATCGGTCATTGCTCCTGTCACTGTCCCCAGTGACGTTCACGCTTGCCGTTATATTGTAAAGGAAAGAGAAAAGAAATTTGTACGGGAAGATCACGTTCGCGGCGCCACCCCCGGCGATGTTGGCAATTGTCCCCGTCGTATTGTAAACTTCCCTGATCTGGAAGTTCTGGGTTGTGTTTGCGGTCCATATCTCGAAATAAATATCGACGTTGTTGATTGCATTTTGCAAGTTATTGTTCACTGTCACTGTGAACCGGGTGGTCTTTCCAACTAAACCGATACTGTAGTTACCATAGCGACCAGCTTCGGTGAGCTCCCAACCTCCGATGCCCCCTTCGTAAGCTATATTGGCAACCGAGACCTCGGTCACGTCCCTGGTGCCTGTAAACCCCTTGGGAAGGCCAGTTCTCGCTGTGATCTCGGACGTTTCATTCCGATTTAATAGTTCCTGCGGGATAATGCCCACGAAAATTACGAGCAACGCGACTAAAATACAAATACCAAACCTACTGCTAATTCGATCCATATGAATTCCCCGGGTTGTCTAGTACTATTTATCTCATTGTTTTTAATTATATTTCCTTTTTTTTATCGTATTTTTGAGGTTCCGTTGTCATTTTGATGAGGATTTAACTGATATTAAAAATAAATTACGGGTTCGAAAAGCCATCCGAGAAGACGGTTCAAAGAGCCTTTAATAGCCGGGAAACATTTTCCACTACATTCGCATTGTCGTTGAAGATAGCACTTCCTGCCACCAAAACGTCCGCTCCCGCTCCGTGGGCTGCGCGGATTGTGGTGACGTTGATACCTCCATCTACCTCTATGAGTGTTTCGGCCCCCTGCCTCACGATCTCCGTCTTAAGTTCTTTGATTTTATCGAGGGAGCCGGGAATGAAGCTCTGCCCCCCGAAACCAGGGTGCACACTCATTACGAGAACGAGATCGAGGTCCTTCAGCGATTCCTCTAGGACTGAGACAGGTGTGTCAGGGCTAACAGCCGCTCCAGCTTTGATACCTCTTTCCCGTATCCTCCCGATCATATCGGGCAGCTCGCAGGAACTCTCACTGTGGACTGTGATGAGATGAGCGCCAGCGTCTATAAAGGCATCCAGGTAATCACCTGGTTTTTCTATCATTAGGTGTACGTCCCTGAACAGCGACGATCTATTGGCAATGGCCTTGACCACCAGAGGGCCGATGGTGATGTTGGGGACGAAATGTCCGTCCATAACGTCTATGTGTAGCCATTTTAAACCGGCTTTTTCAGCTGCCGCTATGTCATTCCCCAGGTTCCAGAAGTCGGCGGAAAGGATCGAGGGGGCCAGTATGGGTCTTGCTATGTTCATTTTATCACTTCATCATGATCCTTTGGATTTCTCCGAATTTTCCAGACATACTCCCTTCTGGTTCAGTCTTAGCTGAAATGCGTTAATGTTGAATCGCCCCAGGGATTTGATCACCTTCTCCGGCTCGTGGCTTATGGCGATGAAGCTCCCACCACCACCGCCCCCGGTCAATTTCGCGCCGTAGGAATGTCTTCGCACTGTCCTCAATAACTTTTCGATGACGGGATGGCTGACACCGAGTATTGCCAGCAGCCGATGGTTCTCATTCATCACTTCGCCTATACGTTCGGGGTCGTTCCTCGCTATGGCTTCGATACCGTTCTCCACAACTTCTCCTATCTCTTCAATTATCTCCATCCCAAAGGAATTCTTCTCAACGAATCTCCTGACCTTGCTAACCTGACGATCCGTTCTCGCTCTAATTCCCGTATTCCCCAGAATAAGCGTCAAATCAGGGACATCCATGTGATGAATATTCCAGCTCTTTTCTTCTCTTGAGGCTTCCCATAGAAAATTTTCACCCTCCACCCGTCGGAGAATCACCCCCCCGCCGTGTGTTGCAACCGACGTATCTATAGGTGATGCACCGCCCTGGGCATTGTATTCTATGGAAAATGCTCTATTCGCGATAAGTGCTTCCAATTTATTTCGGGTGTCATCACCGATTCCCCGCTTGAGCACCTTGCCCAGAACTTTCACAGGTTTCCCCGTTGCTTTCCTTTTCAATATACTCACAAGGAACGAGGTGCAGACTGACAATGCCGCCGATGAACCCATTCCGGATGAGGATGGGATACCGGATTCCAATTTGAATTTTAGAGGAGAGTCGTCCCAGAATTCCTGGAGTGCAGTGTGAATATATGAATGGTGGTGTCTTGTAAGCGGATAACCGTTCACTGTGTTCCTATCTCCCTTCTCGACACCCATTTTCATCCTGGCATTCACAGCCACCGCCACCGCCGGCTCTCCGTATACCACTGCATGTTCACCAAAAAGAATGACCTTGCCCGGTGCGGAAACCCAGTTCATGGTCACCACATCGTAATATAATTAATAAATTCTTTTCCCGTAATGCATGAATTGCGGCAATTGTGCTGAATGGGGTCGCAAACTTTTATTGATCTTCCGTCCAGTTCCAATCATCGTCTTCTTCATTCTGTTTAATACCGGTTCTTTCAGATTTTACACCCGCCCCTTTTTCTACTCTAAATTCATAATGACTATCCCTATCGTCACCATTAGCACTATCATTTACCATAACCTCAAAATCGCTATCCTCAATCTCATTTTCATTATTGCCAGTGTCTTCAGGGTCTTCCATTTCCATCCCCCTATCATCTTCCTCATTGTAGTAGTCGTCCTGGAAATCCACGTCGTCCGGTTCTAAGCCCTGATCATCTTCTTCTATGTAGTCATCGCTTTGATAATCTACATGATCCGTTTCCATTCCCCCATCATCGTCGTCGTCGTAGTTGTCGTCTTGAAAATCCACGTCGTCCGTTTCTAAGTCAGGATCGCTTTCTTCATCGTAATCATCGCCCTGAAAATCTAAATGGTCCGTTTCCATTCCCTCTTCATCTTCGTCGTCGTAGTCTCGAAAATCCACATCATCTCTATCTTCAGATTCATCTTCATATTCATCATCTTGGAAATAATTTTCCTCTTCATGATCGACATACTCCTCCACATTATAATATTCATCTTCTTCATAATCGTCGTGATCGACGGGAACACCAACAACCCCAATTCCCATGTTCCCATCATACTCCAACACATTATCAAGGCCGTAATATTCTATGTCATCATCATAACTGGGCACTTCCCCATCGCTCACCGTGAAATCGATCCTCTCACCGGATAATATCCTCTTTTTAATCTTTTTCTCTGCTTCCTTGTACGATCTTTTCACCTCTTTCTCCCTTATCCTTTCCTCGAGACCTTTCTGCTCTACCATCAGTTTTCGGTATCTCGATTTCTTGCTTTGAAATCTCGTTCTAATAAAAATCGAACTTGCAAATAGCACTACAACGAGAATACACAAGGACCATAGCCAGTAATCGATGATGAAATCCCAGCAAGCAGCAAATATACCTTTATCTTCGCCGGACCCGTTCTTAACCACCGTTCCGTTTTCTCCCTCAATAACAGAAAAGAACAGATTCTTAATATCGGAACCGTTGTCATCGTCAGTTACCCTGAATGTAATATCGAAATCTCCGCTTTCGTCGAATATCTTGCTGATCATCTTACCTGATATTATTGTTCCATTGGGGAATATCCACTCGTAAATTAGTTCTGTATCCGGATTATCATCGGGGTCGGTGGTGCCGATAGAGCTGAAAAACACCTTTCCCCCCTCCTTTACACTTGCGGGTTTAAGCCACGCCACTGCCTTTGGTGGAAGGTTCACAACGTTGATCCGGACCGTGGCCGGGAGTGAATCCAGGTTTCGGGAATCCGTAACTACCAGGGAAACAGTGTAATTAAGATCGTCTTCGTACTTGTGTGGGGTTGCAGTATTATTCATCGATTCTATAATCTCCCCGTCGCCAAAATCCCACTTATAATTGATGATCTCTGCCTCGTCCGGAGAATAGGATCCAACCGGTGAGAATGTGATTAGAGATTCAACTGTGATGAATTCGGTTGTATAGAAGGGAGGGGCAATATGGGCGATTGGTCTTTTTGGCGGTGGCGGCGGTTCCATTACTTCCAGGATCAGGTCTGATGAATTGGAGCTTATTCTGTCATACCCGTCTCTAACCTTGCAGAATGGAAAGAAAAGACCTGTCTGGTTATATGTACGCACCACTTCCGGGTAGTTCACCCACCCGCTGTTATTACCATCGCCGAAATAATAATTGTACTGGATCTCCGGCGTGCCTGTCGTGGAGCCTGATGCGTTGAAAACTACCTTCTCACCCACAAGGATCTTGTTTAAGCTCATCACCAGATGCGCCATAGGTTTTTCCGGCTCGGCGATCACCTGTACAAATTCCGAAAAATAATTGTTAGTTTCATTTGATTCGAATATTTCGTTCAAAGGATCGACGTGAATCCCCAGCATCTGACCCCCCTGAAGTGCTTTCCAACCGAATATCATCTCCGCACTCTCATTGGGGCCGAGTGCCGGGATGTAGCGCTGCTCTTTCACATCGAAATCCATGTAAAAATATACCTTCAAGTCAACTGTCGGCATCAGATCGAGGTTCTTTACCCACACGGTGGTTGTCATGTCCATCCCGTGATATGGTTCTTCATTGCTTTGTTCGAAACTGGTGATGGCAAGGTCGGAAAAACCGATTCTCAAAATGAGAAATTCTCCATTCTCGATATTCACTTCTTCATAAAGATAACCCCATTGTTCAGATTCATGATAAATCCGATAGACATCGTAATATATCGTTCCGCTTGACTCTTTTGTAATATTTATTAGCATCATTTCAACTATCCCGTTATCATCGCTCTTTAATAAATACGATGGACCTCCGCCGATCTCTTCCACATCTATAAAAACGCCAGATAGCGGTTGATCTTCGTAATCCAGAAGAAGCAATTCCATCTCCAACAAGATGTTCAACGTGGAATCGGTCCCAATGGTTGTTTTGGTAACATCCATGGTCATATTCATTGCATTAACCAGAGCGTGCTGCGTTCTGAGGTTCCACCCGCTCGTGATAATGAGCGCATCATCCATAATGACGTCGGAATAGTAGATATCAACTGCATGGGAGCAGTCGATAACAGCCAGCTTTTCTATATTGACAACTCCACCACTCCCGTCAATCGTGATGGGAATATAGCAATTTGAGAAAGTGCAGGAAGTTAGAGAAATATCGAAGTCAGGTTTGTTCATGCTGAGATCGAATCCCTTGGAACAGTAATCGAAGACACACGCCGTTGCGTCAATATTAGAGTCCGTGGCAGAAATGGGGCTGTACCAATTGGTGAAGGTGAGTTCTTCGAGAATGGCATCAGAATCTCTTACATCGTTGACTTGTAGGCCCTGTTGAATCTCCTTGAAGAAGGTCTCATCTTTCATGAAAACGTTACAATCATAGATATCATATCCTTCACGTGAATCATAGTACACATTTCCGGCAGTGGTCAGGTTAACTGAAGCAAATTCCAGAAAAGAGTTGTTATAAAAGATATTATCGTTCATGACAAAACTGGCTATTGGGTCATCGCGGTTGACTCCCCGGTTCCCCCTGCTTCTCCCGTCCGAATCTCCGATAGTCTTTTCGGTGCTGTTGGCGAATATACAATCCCGGACCTCTACGTCGATCTGAAATCCGATTATATCCCTTTCGTTACCAAGGAAGCTTGTGTTATGTATGGTAAGATTTTCAGATATCTTGAATTGGCCATTACTGAAAATTGCGTTCTTGTTGTTGTAAAACATTGAATCCCTGATCTCACCGGTAGAGGTGGACCTTGCATTCAACCCATTGATGTTAGAAACTGCGCTGTTTGAAATGTAAAAAACGGAATCGACGAACCTGACGACTCCCGTGGAGCTTCCGTTTATGTGCCCTTCCCTGAGCTCGAAAAGCGACCGGTCAATAACGAAGGTATCCTCGAGACCTGCAATATAGCTGTTGTCCATGGTCAAATTTCCGAGTATAACATCGTTACCCTTGACCTTGTTGACAAAGGTATTCTCCATGGTTATATTTGATCTCTCACTGTAAATACGGACCGGTACGTCCGAATCCACCGTAACGTTTCTGAGAGTGAGGGAAGAACCGCCTATCACGGAAATATAAGGGTCGGTCCCGGCGAAATTGAAATAAATGGTTACGTTTTCCATAACTACATCCGTCCCGTCCGAAACAGTTATGCTCCCGTTTATTATAAGGGCCTTGAGACTAATGTTTATTAAACCGCCAGAATTCAGCAGGTATGAAGAGGAATGGTTATCATACTCAAGCACCCCGCCGCATAGCTGTTCAGGATCCTTCATAAGATTTCCCCAGCTCTCATCGATTATTTCCCGGCGGGCATTTGCAGCAGCAACTCTAGCGGGGATCTCTGACATATCCCTTGGCTGGTTCCGGCTATTGTTCTCTATAAGAGGAATCTCATTCTTGGTGATGTTGTATTCTTCGAAGATTCCAGCTTCAAAAGCCTCTCTGTTTGGATCGCAGAGTACCATGTAGGACGTGAAAAGGCACAGGATCAATAGAATTGATGTTAATTGTCTTTTCACTGCCATTCACTTAATTAACTGGAAAAGGATATTTAATTATATCTTTTATATTTACTGGTAGGAGCAATAATGGTCGAAGGCAAACTGGAACCTTGCAAAACGTCCTTATCGGGGTTCCGGTTTATACGTTATTACCCACATATTTATGGACCAATTATTATTGATTTATATTCGACTTAGCTATTTTCCTCCTCTTTGATAAGAGAGGCCATGGGTTAAAAAAAAAATTAAAAAAAATTTTATTAATGAACGAGAGATATACCGGATTGCTTCCCAAAATGAGCGGTAGTATTCATCCGGTTTGTTTTCACGGAGATGGTGACCATGGAGAAAGATTATGAACGAAGGAATTTGGCGGGATTTGATTTCGATGAAAGTCCCATTATCAATGGATACGCGAACAGGACATTGTACATTAACCTCTCGGAGCGTACCATAAGTGAGAAAGGAGTGACCCCGGGAATGAAGGATGTGTTTACCGGAGGCAAGGGTTTTGACCTTTGGCTAATGTGGAACTCACTTCCGTTCGACAGAACCATCGAGTGGAATGATCCCGAGAACGACATTGCCATTGCTTCCGGCCCCTTGGGAGGTACCACCATGTACCCAGGCAGCGGTAAGAGCATTGTAACATGTATATCACCTACAACCGGCTCTGTCATCGATTCTAACGTCGGCGGGTATTTTGGCCCATATCTTAAGTTCTCGGGTTTCGATGCTATAGAGGTGCAGGGTAAAGCGGAGAAGGACGTGGTTATTTTCATTGACGGATTGGAACGCAATGTAAATATTGAACGGGTCGAAGGTCTGCCGTCTGACAGCTACCGTTTGTGTACAGTTCTCACCGAGCTGTATGGTGATGGCAAACCGCGGGGTATTTCAATCGTATCCGCCGGCCCGGGTGCCGAAAATACACTTCTCGGTTGTCTGAACTTCAGTTGGTATGATCAGGGCCGAAAGATAGTCCGGTACAAACAAGCCGGACGTGGTGGTATTGGAACTGTCCTTCGAAACAAGAAAATCGCAGCGATTGTTGTAAGGAGCCCCACCTTGTCGGCGAAAGCCAACGCTCCAGCGGATTTCGATGCTCTGAAGAAGGTAGGTCGAGCCCACAGCCAGGAGATCACGAAGCTTGATCCCCTTCAAAACGAGATGGCGAAGATCGGGACAACACACCTTGTAACCATTATGAACGATTACGATCTATTGCCAGTGAATAATTTTCAGTACGGATCTCATCCCGATGCACCGTTGATGGGGGCGGAGGTCTACCGTAAAAAATTCCATAAGGGGTATGATGGATGCTGGGTCGGTTGCACTGTGGCGTGCGCCCACGGTGTGAAGGATTTTCTCTGTACCACTGGTCCTTACAAGGGCCAATTGGTATTCGTGGACGGACCCGAATACGAGACCGTGGCAGGTTGCGGTAGCAACTGCGGTATATTTGATCCCGATCACGTTATCGAGATGAATTTCTACTGTGATACGTACGGTCTGGATACCATCTCTGTGGGAACCGCCACCGCCTTTGCCATGGAATGTTTCGAAAGGGGTCTCATAGACGAGGAGATCACGGGTGGGATTGAGTTGAGATTTGGGAACAAAGAGGCAGCTCTTGAAATACTTCACCAGATGGCGAGAGGAGAGGGTTTCGGGGCAATAGTAGGCCAGGGAATTAGGAAAATGAAAAAGATATTCGGGGAAAAGAGTGGATCGGACGTGAAACTAATGCATGATATTGGGATGGAAGCGAAGGGACTGGAGTATTCCGAGTACATAACCAAGGAATCCCTTGCTCAGCAGGGGGGATACGGTCTTGCTCTCAAGGGCCCCCAGCATGACGAGGCATGGTTAATATTCCTGGATATGGTTCATAATTTCATGCCTAGCTTCGATGAAAAGGCCGAGGCCCTTCACTGGTTCCCCATGTGGCGTACATGGTTCGGCCTCAACGGTCTGTGCAAACTTCCCTGGAATGACATAGTTCCCCCCGAAAATAAGGAAACGGCGGAACCCGCCAAGGTGATGAAACACGTCAATTGGTATGCAGACTATTTCGGCGCCGTTACAGGAAGAAAGGTCGAACCTTCCGATCTTATCGCTATGAGCGAGCGTGTTTACAACTTCCAGAGGATATTCAATCTAAGAATGGGCTACGGACGGAGGGAACACGATGACATCCCGTATCGCTCAGTAGGCCCGGTGACAGAAGAGGAATATCTTTCGCACCATGAGAAGTACGATGATCAATTGAGAGAGCAGGTGGGGGTAGCGCCTAACG
>JASLWR010000119.1 GCA_030740765.1 Thermoplasmatota archaeon | reverse complement strand
CCTACAAATGAAGGTACCCGATGTATTGAGCCAAATTAATAAAATGAAAAAGGTACCCGATGTTGTGAACCTTTCCAAATATGAAGATGGATATGGATATGGATTTGAAATTAAAATGGTAGTGATCGATCACAATTATAATATCTCATTAACGTTGAACGATAAGGATGACAACGAGTATTTCACGAAAAACGATACTATAGAGATACGAGGGTTGGAAAAAGGAACCGAATATACGCTGAAGATTTTATTATGGGGGGATTTCCCACTTTATGAATTGGACGCTGTCGCCTAGAAGTAATAGAATAACTTCTCCTTTGAAAACGACTTCCACACAATGCGCCATACTTTCGCAGCCGTTAGAATCTAAGAACCCTTCCTTCGTTGACTTATCCTCGGTCATCCTCGATTCCATAGAAAACGTATAAATCCAGGAACCGTTTATTATAGACACAAACCTGAAAAAGCTACAAGCGAACCCCCAAACCCCCGAAATTTGATTCTCGTTCTCATAACCATCGACTCATAAAACTTAAATAACTCTTTACATATTCATAGCAATATAAATATTTGGGTTATTACTGGAATACGACCTTTATTCATTTCACAATAATAATCCAAATTGGAGGCTATGAAAATGAGTGATTTGAAAAGGCTAGTAATAATAATATTGTCAATCCTGAGTTTATTGATACCTCATGCAATTATATATTCTAATAAAGAACAGGCCAAACTTAGCAATAGAGAAGAGGAAAATATCCCAGCTGGCGGATTCGTGGCAGACGAACAATCTTCTTTTTCATCATACAATTCAGAATCAAAGGGCCATATTTTCCGTCCCCAAGAAACCGATAGGACGAGAGGTGCAAATGGTGATCTAATAATGGATTGGGACGGAATGCTTTGGTACGATGACATATCTAACGCGCCTTTTGATACACTGTATTATGACATTAATGGCTTTCGAGAGTACTTGTGGGGAGTGAAAAATACCACCATCACTTATACTCCGATAGTAAAGAACGACGGCGGTGTGCAGATCAATCAGTTTACCTTGAGATTAGTGGTACACGAGTACATTATCAACAAAGCAGGAAATTGGGAAACGAGGCGTGAATTTGTTAATGTCTCCAGAAACGTGGGCCCGTTACCGGCTGGGAAAAATACAACGACCGAGGGACTCAATACTTCCCTATCGTGGAAGCCCCAGTATGCAAGTAGAATAGAGGTATGTTTGAAGATAGAATCGGTGGGCGACCCGGACAAAACAAATAATGACGCCTATTTCTATCCCTATGTAATGCGGGAATATAATACGGTAGAGTCTGGTGCCGAACAGAACCAATGGGCACCTGGAAATGGCTGGTCCCTTACCTCGTTAGCTGCACAGAATGATCCCGATATAACCGGCCATACAGCGCCGACTGTATGGGAAGCTGCATCTGCTGGCGTTCAATACATTGAATATGCAGTTGACCTCTCCAATACTAAAGATAATGAACTTCCATTATACGGCGCACCGAATGGGGGAAGTACAAAGGGCCTATTCATCGGTTGGACCTTTTCCGGTTCGGCAAATCCCTCGACCTGGTCTTTTGATTTCTGGAACAGTTCATCAAATAGTTGGGACGGTCAAAAGAATGGTAATCAGGGAATCGACGACTCCTGGTATATTTATATGTATAACAATTGGGCAACTCTGGGCTATAACATATACGGCAGTTATTTGGAGGATTATTATTGTACTGCGGATTTCAAATTCAGGGCAACGGGAACGGATATGTATCTCGATGATTTCTGGATCTGTTCTATTGAAAACATACCCGATACTGTACGTCCTAGATATCTCGATAGGAGTAATAGCACCGGAACCACGGCTGATAAATTCACATTCAGAGTAAATGCGACGGATGACATAGAAGTGGATAAAATATATGTAAATTGGTCCCAAGGGAACTCAGGTCAGAATGTTTCCCTCAATAAGGCCACCGGCTACTGGATTGGAAATATTACGCTGGAGGACAATCTTTCTCAACTCTCGTATGTCATCTATACGAATGATACTTCCAACAATTACAATATCAGTAATTTAATGATAGTAAACGTTTCCGACAACGATCCGCCAACCTACAACGACGGGAGCCCGAAGGGTGGGACAACGGGTGATGTATTCACTTTTAACTTCACCGCCTCGGACAATATCAAAATGGGGGATGTGTTCGTCAATTGGAAACACGGAAATATGAATCAGAATCTCTCCCTGAACAAAGCCAGCGGTTACTGGATAGGAAACATTTCTTTAGCCCATAATACAAGTGACCTTAGCTATGTCAGCTATGCCAATGACACGTACAACAACTACAATATCAGTGCCAATATAATTGTGGGCGTTTCCGACAACGACATACCCACTTTCGATGATCAATCCCCCAATGAGGGGGCCACTGGTGATCAGTTCACCTTCAGGGTAAGCGCCACGGACAATATAGCAGTGAGTTCCATACATGCAAATTGGGCTCATGGAGGACAGAAAGGTAACCTTTCGTTGATCAAGAATGGGAATGTCTGGACGGGAACCATCACATTGGATGATAGTGTCGATCCTCTTTCTTACGAACTCTACGTCCGGGATGCCGCAGCTAATTTCAACATTAGCATAAATAAAAAAATAAATGTGATAGATAACGTTTTACCAACGATCTCAGACAACAGTCCTGGCGTTGGAACAACGGGCGACAATTACATTTTCGACGTTGCGGCTACGGATAACATTAAGGTAACAGATGTTTATCTGAATTGGTCTCACGGAGCCTTAGGAGATAATATCACTCTTGCGGAAACGGGAAATTCCTGGTCTAAAACAATAATTCTCGATCACAGTATCGAAGATCTCAGTTATTTGATAACAGTTGTGGATTCCTCTAATAACATTAAAAAAAGTAACTTGAGAAACGTAAATGTGCTCGACAACGATATAGCATCCTTTACAGACCTGTCGGCAGCAACAGGAAGTACAGACGACCAGTTCACTTTCAACGTGACCGCAATCGATAATATCGAAGTTGGATCCGTATTTGCGGACTGGGTACATGGCGATTCGAGCGATAATGTTTCTTTGGCCAAATCGGGAGAATATTGGACTTCTACCATTACGCTGGGCGACGATCTTGTGGATCTCACTTACACCATATCCGTAAAGGATAATTCCGATAACTTTGCAACTGGAATATTGCAAACCGTTGGAGTTACTGATAACGATTTACCGACATTGAACGATAAAAGCGACATGACCGGGACCACAGGCGACGAATTCCAGTTCAAGGTACAGGCCACGGACAATATCGAAGTGGAAACGGTATATGTTGATTGGGAGCACGGGGCACTTGGTAGAAACATTTCTCTGATCCTTGATAACGGTTATTGGGTCGAAACCGAAACCCTCGGTCATGATACGGCCAATTTAAGTTTTA
>JASLWR010000118.1 GCA_030740765.1 Thermoplasmatota archaeon | reverse complement strand
GTGAGCTTTTTTAAAAAGAACGGAAGCCTATTGTTGTAGAATGCCCTGCTTGTGAGGGTAAGCCTATCAGCCTGTTCACGAAGGGCTCGTATGATACGTGGATGCCGATGACCGTGATTTATAGCGCTGTACGCTGAAAGGCAGTCAAGGTATTTTCTCCCTTCGGGGTCCCAGACCCAAATTCCCTCGGCCCGTTCGATCACCACAGGGATCGGCTCATAATTATGTGCTCCATACTTTTTCTCCATAGCTATGTACTCTTTGGACCCTAGCATTCAACCACCTAATGATTTTCTATGTTTTTGATCCGCTCTACGCCATTTATCCCGTCTATCACAGAAGCTGTTTCTTCCGGCACGGATCCTCTCCATTCATTTCCCTCTCGCATCTTACGCCTTATAAGCTCTCCTTTGTACTCATTTCGGGAATATTCTTTCGGTTTTTTTATATAATATCCCTTATCGGAGAACAGCAGGGCGGTGAGAGCCGAATTACCGACCACGAGGTCGAATGGAGGAGCGAGGTCCTCTACGTGAGACACCCACACGTTATACCTGTTAATATCGTCAATAGGTATTAATATACACTTCTCCCGCCAGGATGGTTTCAGTGAGTTCCTGATCATAGATATTCTTTCCCCACAGCTAAATGGATTTTTTTCGGTATAACTCGCTTTTGCAGACCCTATCCCGATGATAAGGTATTCCAGTTCATCGATTATCTCCCCTATCACCTTGTAATGACCCTTGTGAAAAGGTTGAAATCTGCCGATATATAGTCCTCGTCTCTTCTTATCCACTTTTTCAACTTCCCTTGATGTCGTTGAGTGAAATTTTCTCCCAGTTTTTCTGATTTTCTTTTTTTTGATGAATGTCAAATCCTGAATCAGCATATTGACTTTTTTCCCAGCCGGTGATTGGGGGGTATTGGGCCTGAGGACCGAATTGATCTTTCTGTTACGCAAATACGTACCTATCCCAAGTAGGATGATACATGATAACTGGAACCCAACGAGCCACCCCCCCTTTATTCTCGGTATCCATTCGGGTAGTGCCGCCGTTTTCCCGCCGGATAAAAGGTTCATTAGGCCGGTTCCCAGTGAGTCGATCATTGTGAAATTATCTTTCTTAAGCGCATTCATGAGAATCATATAAAGATATTTGAAACCTACACTGATAATAACGAATAGCGCCGTAAGGATCACAGGGAGATAAACATACTTGGTCAGCGCTTTTCCGTATTTGTTGAGTTTGTTCTCCTTTTTAATTCTCTTCATAATTTTTCTGTCATGTTTCAGCAACGCGATTCTCCGGCCAAGGGAATGACTGTACTTGAAGGCATTGATTACAGCCTTTACTGCCATCAACCACAGAACTATTACGAATATGTATATGACCGGCCAGGAATATGTGCCGTATTTCCTTTGGATGTCCAGAGGATCCGAGAGAGGAGGTATCAAAAAGAAGACGGACAGGAGGCCGGTAAGATAAAGTATGGTTCCAAAAATGTAGCTGAAATTTAGCCGACCCCAACGGCCTTCAAATTTTTTTTCGGGAGGATCCGTACCCAGACTGTACATTTTTCTACTCTTTCTGAATGAGAATATCATAAACAGGAGGTCTTCTATGCTCCACAGTATAAATAAAAATGCAAAGACCGAGATCCCGAAAGTCTTATTGGTTGCGGGTAAAAAAAGTGTCCATAACACCGTTACAAGCGCGGTTAATTTTATTAAACGGTGTGCGCCATTATTGAAACCCTTGATAAACTTCTTACGTGCCCTGTTCTGTTTGAAATAGCTCACGTATTTTCCATTTTTAACATCATCCCAGGTCTTGCTAAGAGCTTGTGGAATATCTTCGGTGTCTATATTCTTGAAGCGGAAAATAATTTTGCGACGCTCTTCGTTGTCAAGGATATCCTTTGTTGCTATCTTTATAAAATTCCTTATCCTCACACCATATTTTCTGGCGGTCCACCCGAAAATTTCCTTTAATTTGAGCATTTATTCTCCTTTTTTCGCGATAATTTTATAGAAGCCATACAGAGACATTTGTGGATCGAGCCAAAAGGCCGTTTCTCATTCAATCACAAGATCGCCCTTAGTATTGCACATGGGACAAGATATGGTATACCTCTCGTTCAAAGGCCCCTCCTTTACGCTTATTGCGACCTCAAGGACCTCATCGCATTTGGGACAGGTAAAAAAGTTGGTGGTTTTTTCCCCTTCCAATTCGTCCTCCATGGCTGCCGCAGCTACCAGAGGGCTCTTTCTGGATCGGTTTATTGATCTCCTTTTTCGCCCTTTTCCTCTCTTTTTCTTCTGTTTCCGGGGTCTGACGCTGGTTCTCATGGGGAGGAACTTGATCATTTCATTCTCGGAGGCGATTCCTTCATCTCCACCAAAACCTTTCATGACATCGATCTTCTTGAATACCTGTTCGACCGAGATAGATTCTGTTCGATACTCCTCATCAAGCTCCTTTTCCTCTTTATCAGAACCTCTCGGGTCACGCTCTTTTTTCAGAAACTTGATCTTTTCTTTTTTCCCCGTTCTTTTATCCTGGCTATCATCTGAACTTCGTCTCTTTTTCATTACGATCATGGCAAGAGAAATGATTGACACGATTCCGCAGATGACGATGACAATTACGATAATGTCCCCTTTTCTTCCATCCGGCTCTTTTGGTTCTTCGATGCTATTTGATTCCAGAATTGTGATGTCCATCGAGTTCGTATCTTCCAAACCGGCTAGATCGGTCACGGTGAGAGTTACACGGTAATCCCCAGATGTATCATATGTATAAGTGGGATTTTCATCTGTGGAATCCTCCCTTCTATCCCCATCCAGGTCCCAGCTGTAGACCAGTTTATCATCAGAATCTGGATCGTTCGTTTCCCTGCAAGTGAAATAAACAACCTGATTGGTATAATAACTATCTATGAGAGTATCAATCTTTGCTATAGGCGACCTATTTGGCATTCTCATCATGAACTTCTGACAGTCAACCTGGGGATTAATGTTCCCTGCCATATCCACTGCTGATATTGAAATGTAGATCTCTTCTCCCGTTTCGAGATGAGTAAGTATAAAGGGCGGAAAATACATGGGATCTGTATAAAAGGGAATCTCTTCTACAGCATTGACGCATTTTTTTTCGGTAATATAAATATAATAACCCAAGGCGTCCGAAACTTCGTGGAAGTCGATTGTCACGATTCCTTCTTTCTCAACCTCGATGGATTTTATATTTACTATATCGGGTGGCACAAGATCGAGTTCACCGGTTATGGTGTAGGTATGGGTTTGGTTATAGGTGATATTTAGCTCAATGGACACGGTCTCTTTGTCTAGCTTGACTTCCGCACCATCCAGATTTTTTATTTTACCGTTCACTATCTCGGCAAAAGTGAAGGTCTCCGGGTGGAATGCAGCGCCCCTGTCACCGTAAAGGTAATCAAAACTATAGATGAGTGTGAGATTGGCGATCCCGGCTTTAGTGGATGATATATTGAAAAATATATCCAAAGTGTTGTTTTCCTCAGGAGATTCCCATGATATATTATAACTGATCCTTTCCACTGTTATCTCGTTACTATCTTCCGAGTCATATATCACTTCAAGGCCAAATGCGGTTTGGATCTGATGTTCCGATGCCCTTTTTTCCGAAGCAAATTCATCTACGGCCTTACTATTAGCAACAAATAACAATGTGTAGAATAAAAATGAAAGGCAAAAGGCGATAACAATTATTTTTTTTAACATGTTCTCACCCCTGCTGTGATACCTCAATTATTATTTCGGTAAGTTTCGCCGTATGGCTACCGTTTAAAATTCAAATCTGATCAGTCACGGTAGTAATCATCCTCGTCATCCTCGTCATCCTCGTCCTCATAATCA
>JASLWR010000117.1 GCA_030740765.1 Thermoplasmatota archaeon | reverse complement strand
TGAGAGGGAAATACACAAACATGGCAAAATAATGTAATTAATACCACAAACATTATATGTGGATTTAGGTTTATGTCCTAATACTTTAAATAGTAGCTTTCCAGCACGTTTAACTATTGATCGATAATACAATTTCAAATGGCAATGGACGTATAAATCAAGTGGTGCAAAGATGAGTTTGAAAACGCTCAATAAACTGGTAAAGAATTCAACCAGTTCCAATCCCAAAAAGAAGGTGCAGGCCCTTGAAGGGTTGGAGGAGCTATGCAGGGAGAATCCTCAATACCTTAAGAACATCATGAATCGCATGGTACCGCTGTTGGAGGACAATAATGAGCGGGTTAAATTGATCGCTTCGGTTCTACTTTACCGTCAGTCCTCGGATGATGCGAAGGGTATGACAAAACAGTTTCGCCAGTTTCTTAAGGTTCTGGAGTCCGCGTTCGATAGTAAGAACCAATCCTCGGTCAGGAACTGGAAACCTTATACGAATATCATTCTTACACTTGGAAATATCATTGCCGAGTATCCCAAATTGGGGGGAAAGATCGCTCCTGTAATCACCAGTGTTTTGAGATATCCGTTGTATCGTCCCCAGAATCCTACCAAAGACCATGCATTTCTCTATGTGGCGTCAATTAAGGCCCTGGGCAACATAGGGCGGAAGGAACCCGGATATGTAGAGGAATCCATTCCGTACATATACAAGAGCCTAGTGGATTCCTATCGTTTCGATTTTTGGAACAAGTCTACCGCCGACCGGGACAGCAACATGCGTCTTCATGCGGCAAATGCCTTGAAAAAGGTAGGTCGTATCGATCCTTCTTTGGTAATTCCAAAGATAATCCCCGTCTTGAGCGAGAACGATAAGAACGTCGTCAACGTTGGCAAGGATATACTTCTCTCTTTTTCGAAGGAGACGAAAGGTATTATTCCGGCCCTGGTAAAATCTCTGAACACCGAGAAACAGGAAGACCGGGAACGGGTAACCGAGTTCATCGTTGAACTGGGAAACAAGGATCCCGACCAGGTTATGCCCATACTGACGAGAGCGCTATCCGACAGCAGAAGATTTGTTCGTATCCAGGCCTTCTCTGCTGTGGGCTCTCTTCTACCGAAACACACGAAATATATACCCTCAATCATCCCCGTCCTCATAAAGAACCTGGTAAAGGAATCTGACAACGAGATCAAACAATCCATCTCCGATACCCTTACGATAATGAGCTTTTTGAACATCAACATATTTCAGAAGATCATGCCCTATATTATCAAGGCACTCAGTGATGATTATTATCACGTCCGGTGGCGTATGTGTCAGATAATAAAGAATGTGGGGATCTTCAAACCGCAATTCGTGGTGGATTCCATACCACATCTGATCACTGGCCTGAACGATCCGTATACTCATGTACAGGCAAAGGCCAAGGAAGCACTGGATGCATTAAAGGTGGATAAACTGGAATATATTCAGGCAATAAAGTGCATAGCAAGTGGAACCAAGTCACTTGAAAAGGCGAAAAAGGGAAACATTAGTTGCATGGAAGGGCAGAATGCTTTAATGAGCGCTATAAAGGCTGCCAAAGAATACCGCTTCAGGGAATCCATAAGTCTATCCACCACTGCCCTGGACTTCATGGAAGCAGCAGGGGTGCCTTTGTCGAGATATGATGCCGGTTCTAGATATGTCGCAGGACAGTACCTTGGCCAGCGGGACCTCGGTTTCGGCCCGGACGGTCTGCCTATACCGCCTCCTCCGGACGAAGCTATACCTCTACCTCCTTCTGCTGCTCAATCGCCTTTCGGTGGTGGCATACTTGAAGCAAAACAGGTGGAACTGGCAGAATCCAAGGGAGGCGCCGGTATAGATGAGATATTCCTGATGACAACTTACGGTATATTGCTTGACCATTATGTGGCTTCTAAGAAGAGCAAGGTGGATGAGGAGATACTTGCCGGTATGCTGGTGGCTGTAAAGAGCTTCATCACCGATTCCTTTGACCTACCGGACGCAGTGGGCGGTGGGAAAATGGCATTGAACAACATCGATTTTGGTGATTTCTCTGTTGTAATATCCACCGGAAGATATTTGACAATGGTTGCCATCACCACTTCAGGAAACCGGGATGCGATCTACAAGCACATAACAAGTGGAATCGAAAAGATCGAAAACAAGTTCAATGCCAAATTGAAAACCTGGGATGGGGATATTGACGACCTGGAAGGGCTGCCCGATTACATGAAGAAAGTGATACTGGATTAGTGACGATCCGCCGATGGCGAAGAAACAATAGTGAGGCTTGAGTTATGTTGGAGAAGAAATCTATATTCACCCCTTTGCTGGAAAAATCCCTTGGAGACGTCCTGGATGCCGAAGCACTTCTGCTGGATGTAGTCCGGGATATGGTGAAAGAAGAAGTTAAAAAGTATGTTTTAAAACGCCTGGAAGAGGTGCCCGAGCTCAGGGTCGAGATCAGGAAAGCCATTTCCATGTATTTCGAGGCAAAGATGAGAGAGATGTACGCGGGAGTACTCCTCGCCAAATCCAGCGCAAAATTGGGGTACGAGCTCATCCCCGAGAATCTGAAGAAGGACATGTGGGCCGAAATAGAATCCGAGATGACGAAGGTTATTGAGAGAACGTTCAAATAAGCAACCTTTGATGAACATCTTTTTTCGGACGACGAGATATGGGATTTCATAGTACTGTATTTCTGAACATGCAACATTATGGGCAGGCATGATGGAAGTTACAAGTAAGCAGAAATATTCATTTTCTATATAATATATTAAGAAGTTAGGTCCCAAAATAACTTACCAATGCCATAAAAATCCTTCATATCCCCTTGCCATTGTGATATTATCGCACCATAATGATTATTTATTCTCTCTACGATTTTTCTCATATTCTCTCTAACCATCTTTACATCCTCGCCCTCGCCCAAAACTGCAAGAAAGAAATTCCCACCTTCTTCGATCAGTATATTGTAATTGCCCTGTTCGATGTTCTTGAGTTCTCCGGCCATACGAAGAGAATCCTTAACGAACATCTTAACCACGGTGAACATTGCCCCGAATATATCCTCATCCACTTTAACAAGTGGATTCAAATTCTTATGGAATAATACGAGTCCGGCGTTATTGAGAAGTATCGCATGATTGACCTTGAAGGGCTTCAGGGGTTTGCTTCTCATTAGCGTACCCTTGTTCTCGATGGCCCTTTTCACGGAGGCGATCAACTTCTCCTTCTTCACGGGTTTCACGATATAATCCAGAGCCCCCTTCTTCATCACGTCCACCACTATATCGAGATTGGACATGGCGGTAACCATTATCACGGGAATGTTCCCGAATCGCTCATTTATCTCGTCGAGGCACATGACGCCGCTCTTCCTGGGCATGGAAACGTCCAGAAGAACGAGGGAGATATCCTGTGTTTCCAGTATACTCAGGCCGTCATCGCAGCACTCGGCTGCCAACACCTCATAGCCTTCATTCTCGAGATGTCTTCTTAACAATTTTCGGATGAAGGGATTGTCGTCTATGGTCAGGATCTTAGGGGGGGGCATGTACAACACCTTGGGTATATCTGATCTTTGGGATGGAAATATAGTTGCGAGTAGTGAGTAGAGCAGTGGGGAGATTTTATTTTTCCTTTAAGTTGAAAAAGTAAATTTTAATTTTTTTATCTTGATTACCTTTTAGTATTATTGGCTCTCTCCTTTTTTAGCCACTGAAGCACAGAATGCACAGAATTTTCAAATTCTTTTCTGTGACCTCAGTGTTTCTGTGGTCCATATGGGGGGCGGCCACTGACTTTTCTTTCGTCATTAATAGCCCCCCCTTTTTTAGCCACTGAAGCACAGAATTCAGCGGAATCGGCCCTTTGGGACCGCGATTCCGCAAACATTGTCAAGCTGCAAACCTCGACTTTTTGTCGAGCTTCGTCAGTTGGCCGAGGACGCAGTTGCATTAATGCAACGGAGCCTGACCGCACACTTGCGGGCAGAATCAGAACAATC
>JASLWR010000116.1 GCA_030740765.1 Thermoplasmatota archaeon | reverse complement strand
ACCGACGCGTCTCACTTGCCCGTACGTTAACGGGCAAGCCATACCAAGACGGGCCAGTAGCCTCCGTCTTGTCAAGTGAAATCCCCTGATTCAATTCATTCTATGTTGTGGATTTTTTCTTTTTTAATTGCCCTTTAATAAGTCCAAAATGAACCGTCTCGCTTTGAGGGAAAAAGAATTGAAAAAAACTGGATGGAATAATATATAAACACCAAGTGAAGATGGCAGCATCCTACCTTTTTGACCCCCGTCATGGAGTCGGTTGACCATGAGCAACGGAATAGTGAACATGAACGTGAAACTGCTGTCCATAACTCCAGATGCGGAGAGATTGATCGAGAGAGCAGGACGTACTGCCTATCAATCCTTTCGGCACCAAAAAGACGGTTCGGAAAAAACTTTCATACGTAAGATAACGAAAAAGGGGCACGGGTCGGTACTGGAGCACGCCTATGCCACCTTCGAGATCTCCGGCGTTTCAAGGGTTTTCACCCACCAGCTCATCAGGCATCGACTTTGCTCGTTCACCCAGCGTTCCCAGAGATACGTGGATGAAAGGGATATGAACTATATCGAACCTGACTCCGTATCCAATAAGGAAGAAGCTCATTCGGTCTTTATCGAGTTCATGGAGAGCGCCAGAAAGAGCTACGGCAGACTGAAGGAATTGGGGATAAGGAACGAGGATGCAAGGTTCGTGCTCCCCAATGCCGTGGAGACTCAGATAGTGGTGACAGCGAATCTCAGGGAATGGCGTCACATAGTCAAGCTCCGATGCACTCCTGCCGCCCAGTGGGAGATTAGAAGGGTAACAATGGAGATTTTGAGGAAGTTGAAGGAAGTGGCTCCCACGGCTTTCGAGGACTTCGAGATAGACGAGGGAAAGGACAGAATTAGAATGATAGCCTTATGAAAGGGGCGGTGGAGATACAATGTTCAAAAGAATAAGAAAGAGAGACGGGCGATTGGTAAAATTCGATTCCGAAAAGATCAAAGAGGCCATTTCCATAGCAGGTGCTTCCTTTGGAGAGATCAATCCCATTAACGCCAAACGGTTGACGGCAAGGGTAGTGAACCTGGCCGAAGAGACCATCGATCGAAGGGTGCCGACGGTGGAGGACATACAGGATATTGTTGAGGAAGTGCTACTTTCTTCCCGGTATCGTAAGACAGCCAAAGCTTTTATCATTTATCGGGAGCAGCACGCCAGGATAAGGGAGATAACCGACGGCTCCAGTGTCGACCTGATGCTCCAGTATCTCGAAAAGAGCGATTGGCAGGTGAATGAGAACAGCAACATGACTTATTCTCTGCAGGGACTAAACCATTATGTTTCTTCCGAGATCACGAAGATATACTGGTTGAACAACATCTATCCTCCCGAGATCAGGGCGGCCCACGTCAACGGTGATTTTCACATCCACGACCTGGGTATGCTTTCTGTCTACTGTGTTGGCTGGGACCTCTACGACATTCTTATCAAGGGATTCCAGGGTGTGAGGGGAAAGGTGGAGAGCAAACCAGCAAAACACTTCCGGAGCGCTCTGGGGCAGATAGTCAATTTCTTTTACACGCTCCAGGGAGAATCCGCCGGAGCCCAGGCCATATCTAATTTCGATACCCTTCTGGCCCCGTTCATAAGAAACGACGGATTAAATTACAAGGAGGTTCTGCAGGCGATTCAGGAATTCGTTTTCAATATCAATGTGCCCACCAGAGTCGGGTTCCAGACACCTTTTACCAACGTTACCCTGGACCTGACCGTCCCTTCCTATTACGCTGATCAACCTGCAATCATTGGCGGCAAACCCATGGATTGGACCTACGGTGAACTGCAGGAGGAAATGAACCTTTTCAACAGGGCCTTTTTGGAGATCATGGGTCAGGGGGATGCAAAGGCAAGGGTCTTCACCTTTCCAATTCCCACATACAACATAACGAAGGATTTCGACTGGCACAATCCACACCTGTCCGGTCTCTGGGATATTTCGGCCAAGTACGGCATACCGTATTTCTCGAACTTCATCAATTCCGATATGAGCCCCGATGATGTCCGGTCCATGTGCTGCAGGTTGAGAATAGATAACCGAAATCTCAAAAAGAGGGGTGGTGGTGGTCTTTTCGGATCGAATCCACTTACGGGATCCATAGGCGTTGTTACCATAAACATGCCGAGACTCTCCCGTCTCGCGGATAACGAAGTCGAGTTTCGAGCCAAGCTCAGGGACCTGATGATTCTGGCAAAGGAAAGCCTCATCATCAAGAGAAAGGTACTTGAGCGGTTCACGGAATCGAATTTATATCCGTACTCGAAGTTTTATCTTAGGAATGTGAAGAAGCGTTTCGACCAGTACTGGAAGAATCATTTTTCAACCATCGGCATACTTGGGATGAATGAAGCGTGCGTGAACCTGCTGGGAGTCGATATTGGCACGGACGAGGGACGTGAATTCACATTGCGGGTACAGGATCAGATGAGAGAGATACTCCTTGAATTCCAACAAGAGACGGGAGACTATTACAATTTGGAAGCCACGCCCTCCGAGGGTACCGGGTACCGACTGGCAAAGAAGGATAAGCTGAAGATGCCCGAAATAATATGCGCAAACGAGGAAGACTACCGAAACGGCGCGGAACCATACTACACCAACTCGTCGCACCTACCTGTGAATTACTCCGACGACATCTTCGAGGTTCTGGAATTACAGGACGATATACAGACGAAATATACTGGCGGCACGGTACTGCATTTCTTCCTTGGGGAACAGGTGAGCGACCCCACGGCCATCAGGAATCTGGTGCGGAAAATATGCGAGAGCTATCACCTGCCCTATTTCACGTTCACACCCACTTTCAGCATCTGTTCTTCCCATGGCTACCTGTTGGGAAAGCAAAATCCGTGCGATATCTGCGGTCGGCCCACCGAGGTTTATTCCCGTGTTGTTGGCTATCTGAGACCGGTGGATCAGTGGAACGGCGGCAAGAAAGAGGAATTCAAAGCGAGAAAGACCTATGATATAACAAAGAAACAGGTGGGCTCATGCGCATAGGGGGTTTCAAACGGTTCTCGGTGGCGGATTACCCGGGAAAACACTGTGCAATAGTGTTCACCCAGGGGTGTAATTTCCGTTGTTCCTACTGTCATAACCCGGAACTGGTGGACGAGAGCTCTTATGGAAACCTGATACCGGTTGAGGATGTTTTGTCGTTCCTCGAGACGCGTAAGAGCAAACTGGATGCCGTAGTGGTCACAGGCGGGGAACCGACACTGCAACCCGATCTTTTTGACTTTCTAAAAAAGGTGAAAAAAATGGGTTTTCTCATAAAAGTTGATACCAACGGCAGCAGGCCCGATGTCATTGGGAAGCTGGTTGAGAGTAATCTGGTGGATTACATAGCAATGGACGCCAAGGGACCTCTGGGCAGATACCGGGAGATCACGCGATCCAACATCGATACGGCGAGGATCGGGGAGAGCATGGGATTGATAATGAAATCGGGGAAGGCCTACGAGTTCAGGACCACAGTGGTAAACACACAACTAACCGAAAAGGACCTTATCGCCATAGGGAAGACCATTAAGGGTGCGAGCTCATACGTGCTTCAGCCCTTCGTCGCTTCCAAAACCCTTGATCCGGCCTTCAACGTGATGACAAGTTACCCCCCTAAGAAACTTCTTGACCTGCGCGACGCCATTAGGAGCCTGGGGGGAAGATGCGAGGTAAGGTAGCGGGACCTTGCTATAACGTCTGGCAGGTCACGAACTTCCGTTGGGGGGAAGGGTCAATGGTTCCGGCATCGGCGGGGTAGGAGTTGCGGCGGAGGGCCTTAGCCCGAGAGCCTGAAATCGCCTAGTTATGCGAGGGGATATACCTATCGCATATCTGACTTTCCCGCTCCTGATGTATGGGTACATGCATCTGTGTTTGCGGGGACGTTACCCCGCAAACGGGGTGCGGTCAAGCATTAGGCCCGAGCATCGGAGGGGTGCGGTAGTCGTATTACCGCCAACAAGCGTTGTGAGCTACTTTCACCCCCGTTTACACCACTAAAACAGAGCCTTTGCCCTATCCAA
>JASLWR010000115.1 GCA_030740765.1 Thermoplasmatota archaeon | reverse complement strand
TCAAGTAGACCTCCGTGTTAGACTTTCAAAACGGGAATGTCCTCAACCGGTTTAAATCTTCGGCGCCACAATTCATCTAGAGCCTAAAGGCACTGGCGTTCTTGTGGCTATTTTTAAGTAAAACTGATACCGATACGAGGGTTTTGCAGTATTTTCTTTGATCCTCTGTTTTCTGCAAGTTTTTCATATCTATCAGACCTATCTTGATCACATATATTATTGGCTGAAGTATTTAACCTTTGTAGGACGATATTCGAACCCATTTAGAACAACTTTCGAACTATTCCCGTTCTAGGATCGAGGCCGATCAGATAAAATGACAAATGCTAATGATTTGTGTGTCCTTCTTGAAAATAAGAAGGTATTCTGCTCTCGCAGAAGCCGGGGGCAAGCCCCCTTTTTCTTTGTTTTTTTTTATATCGGGCCTACGTGGCTTTATTGCCGTAGGCCCTCTTTAATGCCAACCAGTCTTGTCGCCCTAGTTACCACATTGCGTGGCGAGCAGGGGAGGTCGAGCTTTTTCGAAATGCTAAACCTTTTTAGCTCGACCTCTCCAGCACAGCCACGCCTTAAAAAGGTTCAGAAATAAGATAATAAACCCAAAGGATATACCTATAAAAAATCAGTATTCGGATATTACGATAGTGTGGGACCATTTGTTGGACAGCCGCTGTTTCGTCAGCGGGTTTGTCATGGCAAAAATGACATCGAAAAGGCAGATCGGAAATAATTTGAAAAAGGCTTGTACTATACCGCTGCCAAGAGTGATGTACTCAAAGTCGGTATTCGTGGTATAGAGATGCATTATAAATTTCCCAAGACCCCTTCCGAAGCTTACATCCACCAGAGTAAAATAAATTAATGCCACCAGTACGTAAAAGAGGACCAGCCACATACCGATCTCGGATGAATCGTGCATTCCTGATATGATGAGTTCCAGGACGAAAGAAATGGTAAGTATCAAGACGCTGTCAATGAGGTAGGCCAGGAACCTCTTGTAGATCGGGGCAAGTTTCACACCTGCCGTGGCAAGGTTCTTTACAATGTGGCGCTCGTTATCGGAAGCCATCTCCTTCCGAACCTTCAGCTTGTCGGACACTTTCACCAGCTTTTTACGTTCCACTTCAAGCTTTACAAACCTTTCATCGTTCTTCAAAATCCTTTTTTCCCGCCGCAGAAGAAGCCTTTCGCGAAGGTCCAAGTACTCCTTGGTTCCTTTTACGCCGTCGGGTAGTGATGCCGGGGGCACCCTCTTTTTCTCCTTTTTGGGTAGAGAAACCTTCTTTTCCTTTTTCGGTTTCTCAAGTACCATCGGTGGTTTCGCAGGTATCGGTTCTGGTTCGGGCTCAGGTTCCGGTTCGGGTTCCGGTTTCATCCGTTCTTTCTCAGCCGCTTTCTGTTTTTCTTCCTCTTTCTTGGCCTTTTTGGCTTCCTTCTTAGCAGCCATCTTGTTCTTGAAGGATCCGAAAAAACCCTTTTTCTTCTTTTTTGACGAAGCGGTATCATCGGGCTTCTCCGCAGCCACAGATGTGTCCGCCTCCGGTTCTTTCACTTCCTTTATTGAGGCATGAAAGGACTTTACAGGCTCAATCTCGCCCATTTCTTTCGGGATTCCCCCTACATCTACTTTTCCGAGGAGAACCTTGTCCTCATCCGGATCCTCGTAACTGTCATATTCCTTCAGCCGATCCAGCCGGGAACGCAACCTGGAAATATCGGGAAGTTCATCCAGCTCGATCTCCGGGTCGTCGAAAGCCTTTAGTCTCGAAGCGAGGTTACTACGAACCTTTGGTCCGCGCTTTTCCAGTGAGTCGATCCTGGAATACATCTTATCTAAAGACGCATCTATCTTATTGTCCAGGCTCTCTTCATCGACATCTTTGAGTGACATTTATCTCATCCCGGCGGTTACTACGCAGCCATAATTGAATGTTCCGACCATTACCCATCCATGGTATATGAACAAGAATCGGTGGTAAACACTCTGAATTAAACAGATGAGAGTATTTCTGATATACTATAATAAAGTGTCGAAATTTTCTGGAAAATGGGATTCCGCCTTGAAAAAATCCGTGAAATCAGCTCTCTTCGAGCCTTGGTTTCCGTGAACATTGGCCCAAGTGCAAAACCAGGACCCCGTCATTGTTCCAACTGACGACCATGTCTTCTCAATCATCTTCCGATATGAACCAGAGCTTCTCTCCGTTAATGTCTCTGGAAACTAGTATTCGTTCTGCTGAAAGATGTTCCAGATGATAGCTAAGATGCCAACCCGAGATTCCCAGCTCATTTTTAATGTCCCTATAACGCGCCCCTGGTTTATTTCTGATACATGCAATAACTTGAAGCCGCGTTTCTTCATTCGGTTCATCTCGAATTTTCATTAGGCCCAGACAGACAATAACTACCAGAAGCAGTACAAAAACAATGACGATAGTGATAAGGATAACATTTTGATCAGAACCATAACGTTCCCACTTGCTCGCATCATTGGGATATTCGTCCTCATCGTTTTTGACGCCATCGCCATCCCAATCCAATGGTGTTGAACTTATATCGTGCGGATTACTACCGGATGAGTTCTCGTAACTGTCGTTCCAGCCATCTCCATCGGAATCCGGTTCGGGAATTTCCTCGGGCGGTGGAATGAACTCCACGTATTGTGGAATATAATTCAGAGGCAGTTCCCCAAGAGGCAAATGGTCCTTTGCCCCGGCATCTCCGTCAATTTCATACGCCACATCCACGATACCGTTACCGTCTTCATCGAGGCCACTCAGGTCCGACCAGTAATTTCCTCTTTGCGACGTGTTCCAGTAATTCACTCCGTCATCGGATCCCTGTACCCTTGCGAAATTATGAATAAAGACATTAGAATGAAATAGATTCAAATTGCTTTTCAGTATAACCTTGATCCCCAGTTCATTGTTGATGATGAGATTTCCCGTGATGATGTTGTCCGAGGAATATTTTAGAGAGATTCCTTCCTCGGTATTACCCCGTATGGTGCAGTTACTGATGGCGGTGGTATCGGTGTGATAGAGATTGAAACCCTTTTCATCATTGTTAAAGGAAATGCAATTGGATATTAGGCTTCCCGAGGTCATGAGATAGAAACCGTCGCCGCCATTCAGGCTGGAATTACAGTTCTCCACCGTATTATAGTATGAGTCAAAAAGATATATCCCGCTTTTATTGTTGCCCAGTAAGGTGAAATTATCCATCTGATTACCGTTCGATAACCAGTATGCATAGAAACCATAACCGTTATTCGAGCTGCTGGAGCCGTTAGTAAATAAATTGGCTCCGGAATAGTAGAGGCTTATGCCAACTTCGCCGTTCCAATCGAAGGTGCTGCGAGATATGATATTCATATATGAATCGGTCATATACAATCCCGCACCATAATTTTGATCACTGCGGCATCCGGATATCTTACTGTTCCTTGCACCTCCAAGAACTATGCCTATGACGTTCCCCGTGCTGTTGCAGTCCCTTATTCTGCTGTGGTTGGATGCAAGCACTATACCGTAAGAGCTGTTCGAATGTTGAGCCGATAAATGATCGTTACTTCCATCGAAATCCAAAGAAGTTCCCAAGATCCCGTTCACCCAGTCGTTATTATTCATATTATTTAATGTTCCTGGATTATTATTTCCAGAAGAATCTTGAGCCACATTCCCAATTCCTTCATTGAAATGCCACAAGCCCTTGGTTTGCATATTGGGTATAATCTCATTATCTTCGAGTACCACCGATCCGTCATTTATGGTTACATTTTCCTTCGAGAATACTTTACTATCGTCAGTAAAATCATCATACCACGACCCTTCAGAGTTTATCTGCGGATCTTCTCGATTCCCCTGTAAATAATCACACGTGCGATCATTCATTTTCGGCTCACTCAATATGGAATCTCTTTTCTGCGAGTCCATTTGTGAAAGGACTCCCATAAATGCCTGAAGTAAGATAAACAATATTATCATGATAACTACAGGACTTTTCATTTCATCCACCTATTGGCCATTTATATCTTTTCGAATAGTATTAGAAATATCTTCATCTACTATTTAAAAAAATTGGAACATCATTAAAAATTTATTTTTTATTCCATTTGATACATCCTGCTGATCGAACAATTCGAGTATTTGTTTAGCTCAAAACTTTTGAAGTATTATTTTTCATCACTATTCTTGAAAAACCATGTATTTCAC
>JASLWR010000114.1 GCA_030740765.1 Thermoplasmatota archaeon | reverse complement strand
ACGACGAGGACGTTGTACGTCCTCCTGCAGTTGTAGGAAAAGTCGTCTCTTATCCGTTTAATTCGTTGTGCGACCTCTTTGGCACGGTCACTGAGCCCTCCTTCCTTTCCTTTCCGGATGTCTTCCTCTATCTCCTTTAACGCCAGATATGTTTTTACCTCTTCTTTCAACGCCCCGAATCCACCGGGGTCCGATGAGGCGAATATCATGGTGTTCTTGTAGGTCCTGAAGGTCCTGCCTCGCTTTTCCAGCCATTTCTGAGGAACATCCTCTTTTTCGTAGGGCTTCAGGATCACTAATTTTATGTCCTTGTTGTCAGGTATGTCCTCGGACTTATCCGGCCAGAGGAACGATTGAAATGCATTTCCCACTTCTTTTTTCAGGATATTTTTCATTTCCTCCCGGTAGGTCGTGTTGTAGAGTTCTTTTTTGTCGAGTATCATTCGATTTAGATTCGGTATTCTGGAAAATCTATACATTCCTCCTTTTTCATTCAGGAACCAAAGTGATTTTACCAGTTTCTGGAGGACCTCGGTGACCATCGAGGGTATTGTGTCATTGTGAATGACTGCGAATTTAATATATTCCAATGTGGCACCTTTTTCGGATTTGTCTCCCGCAAAAGAATAGAAAAAGATAGACGTCGAGATCCGTTCTGCTAGATGTTTCCAGCCTTTGTTCTGTTTGTCTAAGGAAATGGACTTAGCTTCGTGGCCGGAAATGTCTGAACCTATTATGCTCTCGTACTCGCTTCCGATGTGCCTTAGGAATTCCTGCCTTACGGAAGTTGCATCGAAACTGATATCGGACGGAAGTATGATCTCTATGTTTTTTTCTCTGTTATACAGATCCTCGATGATGTTTGCGAGTAGTCTCAGTACTCCTCGGGTCCTCTGGAACGACGAGAAAGTACCCAACTTCTCGTAGAGGATGTCGATCACGTCCGGGTGGAACGGAGGAGGAAACTAAATATAACTGCTCGGTGTGCGGGGAATATCTGGAGGAAGATGATGAAACATGTCCTTACTGTGGAGCGGCGTTAGAAATGGAGGAAGAGGAGATAATCGAAGCATTGAAACGATTGAGTTCGGGAGACATAATTATCTCCAGGTCCGGTACGGAACGGACGGTTCTATCGGTAGATGGAGATCAAATAAAAGTGCGAGCGAAAATGCCAGGGGGAAATGTGAAAGAATCGGAGATCGATTTAAATGTCTTGATACTGCGAGCCAATGCTATCGAGAAAGTAATACCGGGAGAAAAGGTTGAGTTCGAGGTAGAGGAAAATGTCTGTCAGGAATGCGGGGAGGAGGTGGATGGTGTAACCGAGATATGTCCCGGTTGTGGGGTCCAATTATGGGAAGAGAAAGATGAAGCTGGCGAAGGCCCATCGGTTTCCACTGAAAAAACGGTTCCTGAAGAAGATAAACCCGATGAAAATATCAAACGCAAGATCGAAACATTGCTGCTTGAGGCAGTCTTGGCATCCACCAACAAAGATTATATTGGCTCTCTTAAAGCGTGCGATGCGGCTTTGGAACTATGGTCCAATAATCCCAATGCTTGGTATTTGAAAGGTGTTGCCTACACCGCCATGGGACTATCGGAAATGGCCGAGAAATGTATCGATGAATCCATTCACTTCAGCAAGGATATAAATTCGTTCAACCAACAAGTGATCATACCAACCACCTCCCTGATACGCGAGAGACGAAATATCAATGAGATACAAAAATTCCTTGAGAAAGGTTCTTTACATGCATCGAAAGAGGAATATGATCTGTCATTGAAGTCATACGACAAGGTTATAAGCTTGGATCCAGTCAATGCAGATGCGTGGTACCTAAAAGCCGTTGTCTATACTGCCATGGGGATCACGGATATGGCAAAAGGGTGTCTTGCGGAATCCGCAATGATCCGAAGGAAAACCGGAGAAAGATCCAAGGACTTTATCAAAAAGATCAAAAAAAGCAGTGTAGTGTTGGAGAAGGAGATCGAGAGGATACCCACCTTTGAAATTATTGAAGAGGTCCAATTTCAATGTTCCGATTGTGGAACCGTAATAGACGAAAATGACTCGCGCTGTCCTAATTGCGGTGTAAAATTCAAGACCCAGACTTACAAAGAAGAGACCGATGAATCCGAGTACGATCTGAGCAATCACGGTTATTTCGATTTCGAAGGTCGATTATTCTAGTTCGTTTTACTTAAATCCCGATTAATATAAAAATTTATTATATTATCAACCCATACACCCAGTGCTATTAAAAATTTTAAAATTAGCAAATTAATTGTGTCTGAATTGTATACAGACTAAATAAGGAAGTGCTCTGATTGATTACCATTATCGGCATCGCCCACGTGATAAAGATCCGCAAAGCCATCGAGAGGATGATCGAGGTTAGCTTGCCGAACATAATCTGCGTTGAGCTGGACCGACAGAGATATGAAGCATTGTCAAAGGGTGAGCTGGGGGCGGACATGCCTTTTCTTTACCGTATGCTGTCAAATTTTCAGAAAAATGTTGCGAAAAAATATGGGAGCAGTGTCGGAGATGAAATGCTTGCAGCCATAGATGCCGCTCGAGCTCTCAAACTACCTGTGGCATTTATAGACGTCCCTTCGGCAACAGGTGGCAAAACAATACTTGATTCACTTACCTTCAAGGAAAAAGCCGGTTTGATACTCAGCGCCATCGGGGGAATGTTCGTGAGCAAGAAAAGGATAGAGAGGGAGCTGGAAAAGTTTCAGGAAGAACCGGAAAAATACCTGAATGCAATAGGAAAAAAGTATCCGGACATCAAAAAGGTTCTAATAGACCAACGTGACGAATTCATGTCAATGAACATTCTAAAATTAAGCAAGAAATACGCCCATGTTCTCGCTGTGGTAGGTGACGGGCATGTGACAGGGTTAGCAAGAATACTAAAAAATGAGGGGCTGGACGTGATCCGGCTGGAGACCATTAGAAAGATGCTGGATGACGAGGGAAACATCATCGAGAAGCATGCGAGGGAACTGGGATTCCCCGCAATATCCAGGGACCCTGACCTAAATTCCTCCATGTCATTCGATTTCACGTGGGGCCAAGAATAGTTTTTTTATAAGGGGGGTACTATCCATCAGGTCAGACGATTTTTTTTATAATTTACCACGGGAATTGATCGCTCAGGAACCGGTCTCACCGCGGCATACCTCCAATCTCTTAATACTGGACAGGAGTACCGGAGGAATCCACCACGAGACGTTTTACAGGATAATAGATATGTTCGAATCCGGTGACGTCATAGTTTCGAATGATACAAAGGTTCTGAAAGCGAGATTGTTCGGGAGAAAGAGAACCGGCGGGAAGGTTGAGATATTGGTACAGAATCAGGAGGGGGACCCCAAAGCAAAACTCTCGAGCAATATTTCCATTACGGGGAGCCGGTGGGTTGCATATGTAAGAGGGAAAAATATCCGTTCCGGCCATTGCATAGAGCTAGATAACATCGAAGTGACGGCCCAAGTTTGCAAACACCTGGGAGGCGCCAAATTCCTGATCGAATTTAAGGATAGAACCCAAAATAAATCAGAAATTGAATTTACACTCGACGATCTTTTAAGAATAGCGGGCACCATACCGACCCCCCCGTACGTCCGGAAAAAACTCCTGGACCCGGGGAAGTATCAGACCGTCTATGCCCGTCACCCAGGCTCCATTGCCGCACCCACTGCGGGACTTCATTTTTCTGAGGAGATATTGGAAAGGATCCATGACATAGGTGTAAACATGATTTCCCTTACACTCCATGTGGGTCCCGGTACATATCTGCCGGTTTCCAGCGACTCTGTAGAGGAACACAAAATGGAGAAAGAATACTATACACTAACACAGAAATGTGCGAGATTGATCAATGAGTGCCTGGACCGTGGTAAGCGCCTATGGATTGTGGGAACTACCACCCTGAAGACCCTCGAAACAGTTTATTCAAGGCATGGAACACTAAAAGAGGATCACGGAAATAGTGATATGTTCATATACCCCCCATATAAGTTCAAAACACCAGCATCATTCTTTCTCACCAACTTTCACCTGCCCAAATCAACATTGATTATGATGATTGCCGCGTATGCGGGACGGGAGAAAGTCCTCCACGCCTACAGAGAAGCAGTTGAGAGAGAATATCGGTTCTATTCATTCGGGGATGCGATGCTGATACGAGGATAAGAATGAGTGGAACGCTGTCATAATCCGGATTTTTCCGTGAGCCTTGAAATTATTCTCTTTCAATATCGGTAATATCCTCGATTAAACCGCAAAACTATAACTTAAAAAATCTCTCCATGTCCAGGGCCT
>JASLWR010000113.1 GCA_030740765.1 Thermoplasmatota archaeon | reverse complement strand
TCGTTGACAGACTTTGCTTAGAATTAACGGCACTACGCGCAAAACGCCAGCTCCTTTAGGGGCTGGTAGTTTACATTATCTCCTCCGCCAACGTTCAATGTTCCATGATTCCCGTTCCCGCTGCTATCTCCAACCGAATTACCCGCTCCCTCGTCCATATGCCATTCAGCTACCAGATTCGGATCCGTTCGTGTAGTGGAGCTGGGCGTGAGAAATTGTACCCCTGTGGTAATGCGGGGTGCCTCGTTGGAGCGGGTTAGAATAATTCCGATAGGGCCCATGAGGAGGAGTATTACCATTAATAATGTCAATATGGTCCTGTTCATGTGCTCAACCCTTATTTATTCTTCTGATGAGTAAAAACCTTTACAAATACCAACACATCCATATATTTTCAGTTATTTGGATTTTCCCCTTTATTTTGGGCAGGTCGGAAGAATTTCATATAAAATGTCTTAAACCTATCGCGCTGTCATAAAACGAACAAAGAATTATGAAATACTTCATTGCCAATGGTCTGCAATATCAAAAACACTCATTAATTTACGTCGATATCAATTTTTACTCGTCCACTGTATCCTCCACCTCCGGTCTCCCGTCCTTACAAGGATCCCCTTTCTCTCAAGGTACTCGTTCCTCATGCGAATAAAGTTAATGGAATCAATGAGTTTCCACCGTGTAGTGGGACGTCGCCTCACCCCTCTTCTCCCTCTTTTTTCACTCTTAGGTGGCGAGGTCTTCAGCCATTCATCAAGTGTCACCCTTCGCATCCTCTGCCTCCTTTTTTATCCTTTTAAGCATTTCCTCCGAATCCGCCCCTCTGCATTTTTTTCCAAGGTAATCCCAATCGATTTCGTCGTAGAATACTGCGGCCATCCTTATCGCCTGCTCCCGGTCGCCTTCACTCTTCCAGTGTTCAGCTGCCTCAATGCGGTCGAATATGATATCCTCCAATCCGATGAAGTAGGCGTGTCCCCTGTCGCTGTCCACCCTCATTAACCGTTCCCGGTCCAGGTCGTCGACGTCCCCGGGAAACTCGACGTAAAGGGAAAGATCGTCCCTTATCCACATTCTACCCGAACGCTTGAAACGAAAGCCATCCATTATCGCTTCAATCCCGCTTCCCCTGGTCTTGTCAATAGCAAGGTCAATATCACCCGTTGCATACCAGTCCCGGGTGTAAAACTCCACGGCGGAGCCTCCGATTATGACCGGAATTATCCCGCTCTTTTCGAATTCGGGGGTCAGTATCGACATCACGTAAATTGTCCGCTGGAATCCCCGCTCTATTGAATTTGCGCGAGCCAGTGGATCACCCGTTCTGCGAGGAAAATCCAGCCTTCGCTTGCATCTCGGGCATGCCAGGGGCTTTTCTTTTCTGGGTTGCCAATCATAGCTGCAGTACGGGCAATTCATGATGGTAGTAATAGTAGTAGTAATATAATTAGATATTCATAGAATTTGGACTTTATCATGTATAAAGTATAAAATATAATGGTTTTAAACCAATTCCACCCATCCACCTGGACCCTTTGGTGTCCAACCGCCAGACAAAGCTTCTACTGAATATAGATCAGGTCCGGTTCGCCAGCTTTTTCCGCTGCTTCGATGGTGCTCATGACCTTCTTCATGAATTCCACTGCATATTCCTTCTTCATTCCCACCCTTTGTATCAGGAATTTCATGATGTCCTCTTTGGTTTCCCCGCCCTTTACCTTATCGGATACCATAATTGCGGTCCGCTTGAGCAGGGCATTGGACAGTTCTTTGGTAAGACCAAGGGCCTCGACCACGTGATGTGCGCCGAAGGAAATGGCTGTGATGGCCTCGTTGAACTCGGTCTTGTTAAGGCTTGTAAGCGACAGGTCCACGATAAGTACGACTCTCTGTTCTTCGCCAATGAGACCGGTCTTCATCAGGTTGAGGTTCGTGTTAATATAAAGCAGTTTTTTGTAGGCACGCATCCTCTCCTCAACGTCGATGGTATCCGTGGGAACTCCCGTATCCATGTAAATGTTTGCAAACTCTTTTGTAACGTGGATCACTACGGGGAAGGGTATCTTTGGATGTACCGCCGTGATTATATCCTTGTCCTCCTCCACCTTCACCTCGATATCCCAAGGCATGTCCAGCACTTTTGTGGCGTCCTCTTTTCCCTTCTTCAACCATCTTGTGAATTTCTCTGTCCATTCCATCATTTTCACCCGGGCACTCAGATGAGTTCATACTAATTAAAACCAAGTCCCTGAAAGTCTGTTGGGGGTAATGTCGCCTGTTCGATAGAAGTTTGATCTGATTTTAGCATCACTCCTTTGTGTCTATGATTTCTTATATTCTATCCGAAGAGGGCCGTCGAGCTCCAGCAAACGCCCGCAGGAAACTGATGTTTTCTAAAATATTGTTTAACAAAGACGAAGACTTCTTACCATTTTTCCATGCAACGCTCCTATGACGTTCATGTTACTTGACTTTTTGTCCATGATCAAAGAGGTACTCTTGTCATAGAGAAAATAAAGACCTTGACGCCTGTTCAAGATCTGATTATTGGTTTGAGTGGGAGAGATCAATCGGATGTCCTCACGATTCGGACGCCAAGGCGGAGGTAGCGGAAGTCAGGGGTGAGCCTACCGCGGTAGGACGACACGCAAACATCGGCGGTAAAGCCCCAGCTACCGCCACGATTCACCCGGTACTTATGTTCATCGTCGTACCAATCCTGACACCACTCCCATACATTACCGTGCATGTCATAAAAACCCCACACATTAGGCTTCTTCAGACCTCCCTTTTTCGGATTATCCCCATACCGATCATTGTCCATATCATTATACCAGGCATATTCTGATAATCTTGATACATCGTCGCCAAAACAGTATTTCGTTGTACTCCCTGCCCTACAAGCATGTTCCCACTCATCCTCGGTCGGAAGACGGTATCTATTCCGCCCCTCTTTTGCGTTCAACTTTTTCAAGAATTCCTGACAATCATTCCATGAGATGTAGGTGGCGGGATAATCACCTCCTTCCTTAACGTAGCTTTTCCCCTTCCAAGGAGTTACACCCATTATAGCCTTCCACTCATTTTGTGTGACTGTGTATCGCCCCATGGAATAATTCCGTCCTGGAATTTTTACAAATTGTTTTCGAATAGGATTCTCCCAATGGACATCCTCCTTTTGCCAATTTTTCGGTTCCTTTTTCTTTTTCCGTGTCAATAACTCTCTTATTGTACTATGCTTCTTTGTCGTTTTACCTGTTAAGAGTTCCTTTATTGGGCGAAACTTCTCATGACGTTTTTGGAGTGTATTCATGTCACGGATTTCTGACTTTTGAGATACAACATTTCCAATCACTCTTTCTGATTTTCGAATTTCTTTCTTACTTACTACTCGCTTGAGTTCATTAAGCATTACTGCTCCACTTTCCCACCTATTCTCCTTTTTCTTCTCTATCGCTCCCATTATTACTTCATCCAATTCATCGGGTATATCAGGATTATATGAACTCGGCGGTTTTGGATCAAACATCAACACTTTCCCCATGCAGTCGGCAAAATCCTCCCCTGCAAATGGATTTATCCCTGTCAGCATTTCATAGAACATGACACCAACCTGGAAAATATCCGTCTGCCAGTCAACCCTTCCATACAGCCGTCTGTTGTACTGCTCTGGCGCACAGTAATCGAGTGTGCCTTTGATACCGACTGTTTTCGATTTGCCAGTTGAAGCCATGAATTTCCCGATACCCCAATCGGTGATCTTTGCCTCACCATCTGCCGTAAAAAGGATGTTCTCTGGTTTTAGATCACGATGAACAGAGGCCATTCTATGGGCAAAGGAAAGACCTTTCAGAACCTGCTCCATGATATGAACTGCTTCTCCAACGGTAAGTGCATGATTATTCATCAACGATTCGAGGGAACCGCCATCCATATGTTCCATGACTATGTGAGGCAGAGGCTGGTCAACTACACAATATAATTCTACAATATTTGGATGTTCAAGATTTTTCCAGATATTTGCCTCTTTATCGAGCTTGTCATATACTGAAGAATCTACCGTTGAGTCGAACTTCATTTGAGGAATCTTGATCGCTACATCTCTTCCACTGGCATCAATACCTGCATATACATCTGCAAAGCCGCCTGAACCGAGCAGATGTGTGATACGGTATTCCGATAGAAGTTTCCTGATATGCTCTGGTGCGGGACTTGACGATGGCGGAGAAAGAAAACGAATGTAGGAATCCGAAGGGATGATCTGAGAACTCATAAGGATCGAGTATCAGAATATGTCTAAAATATATAAGGATTGCCTGTCCGCTATTGTGGAAAAGAAGAAGTTGCAGGGAAGCGGGTGGATGACTCAAGGGTTGTAAGTAATTCGATTATTCTCCTCCGAAATATATCCTTGGATAAACAGAGCATCAACGATTTCCGAAAGTTGCTCTTCGGATAGTGTTTTACCAAATAAATTATTGATATGCTGGGAAAGAGTATTTCTTCTTCGGGGTCGTTTCTGTTTTTATGTTGGCATCGATCGAACATCCCTCTTTCAACATTCTTGGCGGTTGGATCGCTTCCAGATACTTGTTCTTCAACTTC
>JASLWR010000112.1 GCA_030740765.1 Thermoplasmatota archaeon | reverse complement strand
ATCCGTTGTAATCCCCGTAAACGAGCTCGATCTTGCCGTCGCCGTCTATGTCCCCGGCTTTGATGGAATTGTATCTGCCCGGAGCTGTATTGAAATCCTCCCCCGTGACCTCGGCATTGACCGGTTCCGCAAACGTAATTGAAATGAGAATCAAAAGAATCGGGACACAGGTTAGCTTTCGGAAGAAACTATCCGGCACCTCAACCCCGCCTCCGTCGTAGTTTCTTTTTGAACGGTCTTATCACGAGCATGATCACGAAAACCACGGATACCAAGCTAAATATACCTAGACCGACCCGGGTCTTTGTAAATATAATAAACTCGTCTACCGGTTCCTCCATTGCATACATTACTATATAACGGGATTTCCCGAGAGCTGAAACGAATCTGAGACCGTCGGGGGACCATCTTGACGCCATTATGTTCGAGTCATATTTTTCACCTTCCCTGAACATAACTATGGGTTCGGATACAGCAGGATTATAGATGCGGGCTCTTTTCTCAATACCGGATGTGAGAAAATAATCATTCGCCAGGGACCATCTGGCCCCCCTGACGCAGTTATCATGTTCGTATTTCTCGTTTTCTCCCGTATCAAGGTCCCATACTCTCGCAGTATAATCCCTGCTCCCACTCACGATCCTCTTTTCATCCAATGACCAATCGCAGTCCAGCACTCCTGAGGTATGACCCTCGAGCTTCTTCCACAAAGATAGATTGCCAGTTTCATATATGCAAATCGTCGTATCATCGGAGTTCACAGCAAGTTTTGATCCGCCGGGACTGAACCGGGCCGAAATAATTGGTCCCGCGGTCTGATCCGCAAGAGTTCTTATGCATTTCCCCGTAGCGACATCCCATACTTTTACGACATTTTCGGCGACTCCCGTACCATTGATTTTTTCTCTTCCCGACCCGCTGACCAGCCACGTACCGTTTGGTGACCAGTTGACGCAGAGTACGGCACCCAGGTGGCCGGATAACTGTTTCTGTTCGATCCAATCGGAGGTGGAATAGATATGAACGAGTTTATCATCGCCGGATACCGCCAGGTATTTGCTGTCTGGAGAGAAGGCAAGATAACGCATGGGATAGGCGATCCCGGCAGGAACCAGGCCATCGCACCGAGTTCGGGTTTCCGGTATGTCAAAAGCATGTTTCAGGAGACCCGTGGAGGCATTGTATATGTTCACGTGTCGATCGAAATATACACCGGCGACCATTGAACCGTCGGGGGACCAGTCACACATCCATAGGGTTGCTTGAGATTCCGTCCTTTGTGCTTCCCACTCCACTTTGAACCAGTCAGGTTGTATCTCTGGAAATTCATCCCCCTTCACTGCAAAGGGGATCTTCATTGAAATGGATAGAATGATCTGCACCAAAATGACCGATACAACGAACAATCTACGAATCATTTTTCTTGACTCTCCTTTTACGCGATATTAAAACCACTAAAAATGAAATATCCAATATCGTAAAAATAATAATTGGGATTGAGAGGTAAGGATAGAGGTTTAATTCATCGTCATTATCAGTTCCATCCGCATCGGAATCGTCAATTTCACCGATCTCCACCCCCTTCAAACAATACATGTAACCGTCAGTGCTGCCAATATAAAGATTGGCACCGGAAAAAACCGGGGATGCCACTATGGTACCAGCTGTCTTGAAACTCCACTCAGATGTACCGTTCACAGAATTTATTGAATATAATGTTTCACCCATACCAATGATGATACTATCCGAAAGGACCAGGGGTGACGAACCTCCCTCGAAGTTCTCCGCCTCGTATTTCCATATGACCTCGCCGGGACTAATTATTTTATTGTCATTGGGGTCTACGGAAGGTATGCAATATATAAATTCATAATCTGAAAAGAATATTCGATCCTCACCGGCACTTGCTGAAGTATAAATATCCGTCCCGGTTTTGAATTCCCATAAAAGTTGTCCTGTTTTTCCGTTGTACCTATAGAGCGATCGATCGATACCGGACGAAAACAGAATATCGTCACCGGATATCATAACACTCGAGTAGATATCACCATCAGTGGGAATATCATAGATAAATTCACCGGATTTCGCATCAAGGCAGACCAATCTCCCGGATGAATCGCCGATATATAGCAAATTATCCTTAATTGCAGGTGTGGACCATACACTACCGCCCTGGGATATAGAAAAGTTCCAGGCCTCTGTACCATTATTTTCATGGATACTGTAGATGTTTCCGTCATCCGCACCGAAGTATAATTTATCTTTGTATAGCTTGGGTGAGCTCATTATCCCTCTATCGGCCGAAAAATTCCATTGCTCTATGCCGTATTCACCGTTAATACAGTACAGTTTTTTATCTCCGCTACCGACATATAATTTTCCATTAGCGACAAGAGGGGAGGAGGAGATATCTCCACCAGTGGGGAATGCCCATTTCTCAATCCCGGTTTGCGCATCGAGACAATAAATCGATCCGTCCTTGGAGCCAAAATATATCTTTTCGCCAACTACGGCAGGGGAGGATTCGATCCCTCCTTCCGTCTTGAACTTCCAGAGCAGTTCATCTGTCGTTTTCCCCCCGGATGAAGCTGTCCCGCTGTTCGAGTTATCGCCCCGGAACTGGTTACAATCGTCATTCCCCCTTGTTGATTCACCTGCGACGAGAGACGCCTCGGACACGTAGAGAAGGAATACCAAACCGGTAATAATGATGGCTTTAATTACAGCTTCTACGGATCTTGTTTCCATCATAGAGCCACATGGTTTGTATCGTCTATAAATTTAGCGGCATTTGCGCTTTGATGCGATAGCCCAACCATTATTAATTGCGAATCCACTGCTCCGACAATATATTTTATACGGGTTATTTTAGGAGGAAAGGTGGATCGAACTACAGGTTCTCGCTGACACGTCAATGCCGTCTTCTCTTCAGATAAAGAAATAAAAGGACTGTTAGAATAATTGCAGACATGATTGCATTTAGCGTTGAAATCCCCCATTCTCGATTATAGATCTCTGTATTTTCCAATCTCTTACCAATTACTGAATGATTCAGAGTCACATTAAAATAACCATCAGATACACGGATGTAAATAAAATTCTCACCACTTCTGAATCTTGAGGTATCCAGCGAGAAATTCCAGGTTGAAAATCCATCCATGCTTACAACCGATTCCCAAGTAGTGTTATTGTAGCTGAGCCAAACACCATTAATATGCCGGTTGTCCCGGGCATTCCCGGTGAGAATGTAGGGGGTTCCAATGGTCACGTTCACAGGGTGATTTTCCAGATCAACAGAAGGGGGAGAGATATCTTTTGTGAGCCCAAGACAGTATAGAATACCATCATTAGAACCGAAATATACATTGGATTTATAAATACCGGGAGAAGATTCTATCGCGGCACCGGTACTAAATCTCCAAAGTTCCTCGCCAGTGGATTTATCCAAGCAATAGAGGTTATTATCGTGTGATCCGAAAAGAACATATCTATAAGTAATTGCAGGTGAACTTTTCACGTCTCCCGCGGTGGTAAAGCGGTATCTCAATTCACCTGATCCGGCATCGATACAATACAGAGAATCACCGGAGCCCACGTAAACAGCCTCATCGTCCACAGCCGGCGACGAAAAGATATCGTTCCCGGTGCTGTAATTCCAGTATAACGTGCCGTTGCCGGTATAGTGTGAATAAATATTCATATCCATGGATCCGTAATAGACCTTGCCGTTCGCCACTGCGGGAGAGGAAGGAATATAGCTCGTGCTGTAGTTCCAGATATGGGCTCCCGTTATAGTATCAAGTGCATAGATTTTCCCGTCGCAAGAGCCTATGAATAACAATCCGTCGTTGATGGAAACCGAGGTGTGGACATATCCGTAAGTGGAGAAGTTCCACAGTTCCTGGCCAGTAATAGAGAACGAATAAATATTATTGTCATATGAGCCAATGTAGACCCTGCCGCCGTACACATTGGGAGAGGATTTTATCTGGCTGTTTGTGGCGACATCCCATATCCGGGCGCCCGTAGTAGCATTCAGTGCATAAATGGAATTATCGTTACACCCGACAAATATCATTTCATCATGGATCGCAGGGGAGGAGTCAATGCTCCCGTTCAATGATATATTCCAAATTTCGGTCCCGTTGAATGCGTCCAGGCAGAACAAGATTCCGTCATCGTTTCCAAAATATACTTTGCCATCCACCACGGCCGGAGATGTTTTTATAGATGCATTTGATTGGAATTTCCAGTTGATACTGGAGTTCAATTCCAGTTCATTACGTATAAAACCGTCATTGTTGGAGTTTCCCCGGAACCTCCACCACGCTACTTCGTTTTCTCCGGCCCCGGTATTGATGGGTATGAATAGGAGTAATAAAACGATAAAAATCGGGATCCATTCGGTGCGTAAACGACTCATATTATTCTCCCTGTCAACGTATCGATTCGATTTCATTACATATTGTCATGGGAACGGAATCACGCCTGAAGTGGGCGATTCCGCTGAATATACTGAATACAATAAAACGTTATCAAGATTTAAATAAATATAGCTCATCTTTATACCGATGAACATTTCGGCTGTGATAAGCTCACTTACAATAGGGCTGGGAGCCACCGCATCCTGTCTCGGGATCTGCATGCCATTTCTGGTTCCATATATAATATCGAAGGATGATACAGGTAAAAAAGGACTGATCA
>JASLWR010000111.1 GCA_030740765.1 Thermoplasmatota archaeon | reverse complement strand
TTTCTTGACAAGTCACCACTTGTCCAGTGTGACACGCCATCAGGTGTGTCTTTTCTAGGCAATCTAACAGGTTGTTGAGTCTTCACCAAATGTGGTGTAATAGATAGGGTTCGTTGTACACATTCTGAACCGCCGTATACGGTTCCGTACGTACGGTGGTGTGGGAGGCGGGGGATCGTGAGACCCCCGCCTACCCGATGCCCTTTTTCTCTTTGTTGGTGTGAGCAGGTTTCTTTTAAATCTTTAATTTTCGAGCAGGAATGCCCGAATTTTCTTTTATTGAATTTATTCTCTCTGATTTGCATGTAATTTGCATATGAATTATAAAACAAATACACCGGTTTTGTAATGAATTTTGAAATTTCGATATATATGACGAAAGGTATCAGGGTATACAATGGAATTGATAAACATCGGGGACATGAAAGAAACCGAACTTGCGAAGGTAATTAAAAAAGTCCCGATAATTACCGATCAGCTCATAGCTTCAGTATATTTCATTAGTCCAGATCGAACATTACCCCGTCATACCCACACCGATATCGATGAGATACATTACATTGTTGATGGAAATGGCCGAATTACTATTGACGGTACAAGCAGGAATATAAGTAAAGGATTGTTGATTCTCGTGCCTAAAGGGAGTTCTCACTTCTTTTCCGCTTCCAAAAATGGAATGACTTTGATCTCACTCTGTCCGATAATACGGAACAGGAAGATGAAGACCGGGTATAATAAAACAAGTCGCAAAGAAGGTGAATAGATGACGTATCGTGAGGTCCTAGGTGTTTTAAGAATTAAGAACCTATCTAAAAACGAAATAAAATATCTCAACCAAAGATTAATTAATATATATCAAAATACAAATAAGCTCTTACTTGCTCTCGATGACGGAATCGCCGGATGGGAATTAAGACATGTCATGCTTGAAAAAAAAGTACTAAACATCGATTTGCGGCCACTGAAAAACCGGTCCACTACTAAAATAATCATCCCAATGGTTGCACTTGTAGAGAGATTGAATTTGATCAAGAACAGAGAACAGCAGTCCACATCAGTGGAAATTTCACATAAAGGGCCAAGTGAGATGAAACGATGAAAAAATGGCGATGTGTCGTTTGCGGTTTCGAGCAAATGAGCGAAGAAGTTCCGGAAACATGCCCGGGATGCGGTGCACCAAAATACAAATTCAGTATGGTACCCGAAGGAAAGATCTTGCTAGAAAAAAGTCAAATCGGTAAAATGGAATGGAAATGCTCGAACTGCGGGTATGCTCTCAGCGGCTCCGTTCCACCGGAGATATGTCCGGGATGCAATGAGAAATGTCAATTTATCGACGTGACCTGTTATATCCCGGAATGTACGGGAAGAAATCTCGAAATCTGATCATATACATAGAGGTGAAAAAACAATGAAAAGGACAGGAGTATATAAATGTATTATCTGCGGGAACATCGTAGGTGTTCTTCATGCCGGAGGAGGACGATTGGTGTGCTGCGGAGAATCAATGAACTTACAGAATGCGAAAACAGAAGATCAGGGCATGGAGAAGCATGTCCCCGTGGTGGAAAAGACTGATAAAGGTGTGAAGGTTACCGTGGGGGCCGTACAGCATCCCATGGAAGAAAACCATTATATCGAATGGATAGAGGTAATTACCGCTAGTGGAGTGCAGCGAAAGTTTTTACAACCGGGTGATGCTCCCCAGGCCTCCTTTAAAACCACCGAGGAGATCATACAGATCAGGGAATACTGCTCCCTTCATGGCCTATGGACCGCCTGAATGTATAATTGTTACACTTAAAAAAAAATTGAAATCGTAAAATTGTTTGGAGGGTTTATAAAATGATAAACAAATCCGTGGGAGAGGCATTGAATGCTCAAACCAATGCCGAAATGTATTCCGCCTACCGCTATCTTTCCATGTCCGCCTCTCTCAGTGACAAGGGTCTTTCAGGAATGGCGAACTGGATGAGAAAACAGGCAGAGGAAGAAATGGAGCACGCAATGAAGATCTACGACTACGTCATAGAATCCGGCGGAAGAGTGTCCCTGTTCGATATTGAAGCTACTACGGATCAGTGGGATTCGGCCCTCGCGGTCTTTGAGCATGTATATGCCCATGAACAGAAAGTTACAGGCATGATACACGGACTTGTGGATCTCGCTTCCGGGGAAAAAGATCACGCCACCCAAAACTTTCTACAGTGGTTCGTGAAAGAGCAGGTTGAGGAAGAGGATCATTCCCGCGAAATACTGGACAAGGCAAGGCTCATAGGTAATAACGGACCCGGGCTCTTCTTACTGGACCGGGATCTCGGGCAGCGCGGCATTTAGAACGGGTGAAATGATATGAACCTGGAAGAATATTCACTGGAAGAACTGTTACGAGGAATGATATCATGCAAATCGACATGACATTGGGAACGATTCGCCAGGCGATAGAGATCGAGAACTTCGGTTACGGTTTCTATAACGCCATGAGAGACTTTACAAAAGATCGTAAGGCTCAGATGATCATTTCCCATCTGGCTGAAATGGAATTAGAGCATATGAAATGGCTTGAAGAGGAATATGGGCGATCTCTGCAAAATTCAGATGTGCTCAATGAATCGGGGGCTCAGCCAATTTCCATTACTGCAAAAGGTGAGATATTCCTCGATCATAGAAGACTTCCGGAAATATTTTCCGATTTCGATGCCGTGAAAGCTATCAGATTCGCCATTGATATTGAGAAAAGATCCGTTGAATTCTACAAGAAAAACCAGAGGATCCTCGATGACGATGATACGAGGGATCTTTTCAAGAGACTCGCCGATTTCGAACAGGATCACATAGCTCTTCTTACCGAGAACCTGAAGAGTCTGGAAAGCACGGGAGACTGGAAATATAAATAATGGAAAAGGTTCATTGCCCACAGGAGGTAGTAAGAATGATAGATATAATAGGTCTCATTTCCAGCGCACACAATAATCAAAGAGAAAAGATAGCTCTTGGAGTCGAATATTCTTCCATGTTCGGGCCGACCTACGAAAAGAGTAACGTAACCACGGTCAATTTCAATAAAGTAATAAAATATCTATCGGAAAATTTATTGGTCCACTTCAAGCAGGAGGAGATACTTATCGATCTCATCGAGGAAAACGTTGATACAACTGCGGAAGAACAGAGGGTCATGTCCAAGATCCTGCGCAAACATAAAGAATTGCGAATTGGATTTAAAAAACTGAACGAAGTCATATCCCGGGATGACCTTGATTATGAAATGATCAGAGAATTTTCGGAGAAATCCCGCAGATTACTGAATGATCTTTTCCAACATGCCAGAGAGGAGGACGAGACTTTTTATCCTTTTGTACGTGAAAAGTTGACAACAGAGAATCTCCTCCTGCTAGAAGCCAGAATAAAAAAATAAAAAAAAAAGTGAAAGAGGTGAATAAATCATGAACGACGAAGGTAAAGTGTTAAAGGCATTTGAAGACGCCGGGAAGCCCCTGAGACCTGGGGATGTGGCGAAGATAGTTGGTATCGACAGCAAAGAGGTATCAAAATACATAAAAGAATTGAAGAAGCAGGGTAAACTGCATTCGCCGAAAAGGTGCTATTACGCATCATTATAATAGAAAAATGGAGGGATTAAATGAAGAGTTTGATAGGAACACAGACTGAAAAGAATCTATTAACTGCATTTGCAGGAGAATCGCAGGCCAGGAACCGTTATACTTATTTCGCGACAACGGCCAAGAAGGAGGGCTACGTACAGATCGCAATGATATTCGATGAGACCGCCAATCAGGAAAGGGAACACGCAAAGAGGTTGTTCAAGTTCCTTGAGGGCGGTGCCGTGGAGATAACCGCAGCATATCCGGCAGGGATCATCGGCACCACCGCAGAAAACCTCGAGGCTTCGGCAGAGGGCGAGAATTTTGAATGGACCAAGATGTATCCCGGCTTTGCCGATAAGGCAGATGAAGAGGGCTTCCCAGAGATTGCATCAGCCATGAGGTCCATTGCCGTGGCAGAAAAGCAGCATGAGAAGCGATACTTGGACCTCCGGAGCAACATTGAGGCCGGCACCGCATTCAAGAGGAAAAAACCGGTTGTATGGCGCTGTCTCAATTGCGGTTATATCTTCGAGGGAACCGAGGCCCCCTCGCAATGTCCGGCCTGTGATCATCCTCAAGAGTATTTCGAGTTGCTTGGGGAGAACTGGTAGTAAATATATCGGCTTACGATATAAGGAGAGGAATCATGACAAACTTTGGCTCGGTAACGGATTTACTTGATTTCGCAATGGAACGAGAAGAGGAAGCGTATCAGTTCTACAGCGATATGGCCAAGAAAATGAAAATTCCGTCTATGCGAAAGGTGTTTGAGGATTTTGCCCGCGAAGAATTGGGTCACAAGAAGAAGCTCTCGAAGATTAAGGAAGGTAAACTTTTAATGCCCACGGAGAAGAAGGTTCTGGACCTTATGATCGGCGACTATCTCGTTGACGTGGAGCCAAGTCCGTATATGGACTATCAGGAAGCCTTGATCATTGCTATGAAAAAGGAGAAAGCTGCCTTCAAGCTCTACATGGACCTTGCTGCTGCTACCGATGATCCGAATCTTCAGGCCACTTTTCAGGCCTTTGCACAGGAAGAGGCAAAACACAAGTTGCGTTTCGAGATAGAATATGACAAATATATCCTGACTGAGAATTGA
>JASLWR010000110.1 GCA_030740765.1 Thermoplasmatota archaeon | reverse complement strand
GAAATGTGGTTTCAAGATGGCAAAAAAGATGAGGTTTCATACTTTATAAACAATTCAAAAATGTAAGAAAAAGAAAATGGGGGGCAGGCCCCCCAATAATTCAAATATCCAAAATCAGTTATTACAGATGTGCCAGTAAACACCTTTTCCCTTTACTTTTTTCTTTTCGATGAACCCCAGTTTATTCATGTTGTTTACGTGATAATCTATCGACCGTTCTGATTTTTTCATTATCTCGGCGATCTTCCTGGTTGAACAGGGTTCTTCCTTGATAAGCTTGAAGATATTCTGCTGCATCGGCGTAAGCACCTTTGAGGGCATTTCCGTACCGGATGGATAATAGAATTTGAATATTCCATGAGGCTTTATTGAGATCAACCCTTCATCCAGCATCTTTTCCAGGTGATAACCCAATCCTCGTTTTGTCAGGTTCAATTTCCTTTTGATCTCACCGAAATGTTTACCAGGATTCTGTACAATGAAATTGAATATATTACATCGATTTTCATTGAAGATCCCATTGGTTTTCAACCTACTCATCCCCTGTTTTTTCCACATAAAAATAATGTTTTCCCTTCACCTGATCGATCCTGACATGCCCTGTCTTGATAAATTTCTTCATGTGATAGAAAATTGCCTGACGGGTCTTTCCACATTTTTTTACGACATCCATATAGGTGGAGCCGGGGGATTTATTCAGGATATCGAGAATCTCCTTCTGTTTAGGAGTGAGGCTTTTCGGGATATGATCATTTATAGCGGAGATCGGATAGAACCGCTTCCAGTAATCGTCGTACTTGGAAAATATCTTCTTACCTTCCTCCAGCTTGGCGATGTGATATGTCAATCTGCCCGATGTGATTTTCAACCGTCTCAGTATCTCACTGAAATGTATCCCGGGGTTCTTTTTTATGAAAGAAAGTATCTTTCGTCTCATCTGTTTTGCAATATCAAGTCTGTTCATTTTATTCCTCCGTTTTTGGTACTTTTTAACAATATTTTTTGCCAAATATCTATTTGCTATAACCCATTTATGTATAAATAAGACATTGGAGCATGTTTTTTACGAGTATTTATGTTTTTTGGAATGAAGTTTTTACTTTACAACGGGCGGGGGAGCGATGGGACTTATTGCGCAGAATGAATTTTTTTTAAGCAAAATACGAGGTAATTTCAGAGTTTCAGTTTATGATCTTTTAAGAGTCAAATACAGATCACTTTTATGATGAAGCCTAAAAACCCAAAAGATTTATAGTAATCCATCACCATCACTGGCTCGATACCATGGTGGAGCGAAGGTCGAAATCGAAAGCCGGAGATACTTGTTCCGTTGACAAGTGCGATGAACCCAGCAAGAGATCGCTTCCTCAAAAGAAGGTGCGGAAAGGCTTGCCGGAATTGAAGTTTACGGGGGTGGCCGGGAGAGTGCACCTGTGCCGGAAGCACTACAAGGAATACAAGAAGGCCACCAAGAGCGAGCGCACAATGAACCGGCTGGGTATGATGGGCGGGAAATAATTTTTATATATTGCAGCCGAACCCCCTGTGTTTGATTTTTTGCTTATTGAGAACGATTGGAACCCGTATACTTCAACAGATTTTATCATCAATATGGATCCAAAACTTGGTCTTACTACGAACAAAAATCCAGCAGCGTCGTTCCCGCTTCGAGCTTTCTCATTATTCTTTCCTCCGTCCAGCCGAACGGGATAAGCAGCGATTCAAGGGTCCTCGCAAGATGCAGTCTGTAGATATTCGAGTCATACTGTGTATCCGGCCGGATAAACTCTTCGGGAACCAGTCTCTTTCGGGGTTCGCGAGAGGTGGAATCAGTTATCACGAATTTAACTTTCTGCCCGGGTACCACCCTGATACCCTCGCCCTTCAGCACCGACAGGCAGCATCTTTGGTCATTCATGGTGGAGTAATCCGATAGTTCTTTCGATACCACCTTGCAGATCACGAGGTCAAGGACATCCACCTCTCGATCCTGCAGCATGCAGTCTGCTTCTTTTGCCAGTTCCAGGCATTCAGGAATGAGTTCCATTAAACGTTCTTTTGTGTCGGCCCTGCCCAGTATTTCCAGTATCCTCTCCTGAAAATCGCAGAAGAACTTTGGTGTGTCTCTCCTCCTGAGATGAACTCCCCTCACCTTGAAATCGCCGTTCTCGAACATACCGTAATACTTGTTCAGGGCTCCCGCCCCGTTGCTTTTATTGGGGAGAAACACTATCCATTTATAGGTGCCCTCTACCTCCATGGGTATTCCGATTCGCCTGCCGATAACTCCCGCCGCTTCCACGGCCTTCGCCGGGTCGCCCTTCAACCACAGGGAATCAACTATACCGTGGAGTATCTCAAGGCCGTGATCCTGCGCGACCTCCATGGCTTCCAGAAGTATTTCCCGTCCGTAAGCGGTTATTGCCTCGTGGCATTCTATCTTTCCGAATCTCGCATTCTTGTATCCCGTGTAACCGAAACATGTCACCAGAAGCCATTTGAATATGTTCGCGACATTCCCGGCTCGGGCGGCGTCGCTTCCCCCTGCTCTTGCTATGCGCTTGAAATGCACCCTTCGATGTATCAGTGGGGTTATCACCCTTTTAAGAAGCCCGTCTCTACGGCTGCAGATGTGATATCCCAGCACGGGAACCCGCTGTGACGAGTCGGGGCAGCAGCCGCAGAGCATGGTCTCCGGGGAAATGTTGTAATTTGAGATTATAAATGGATACAGAGATGTGAAGTCAAGCTCCGTAACGGTGTCGAATATACCCACTTTCGGGTCGAATATAAAACCCCCCCGGTCCGACCTTAAAAGATCCCTCGCAGTCTTGAAGCTCTCAGGCTGGTTCTTCTTCCACATTATCAGATAGCCGTCCTCCATGGCCTGGCGCATCTGCATTGCCGAGATGGCGGTTCCCGGTGACAGGCGAGACAACTGCTGGGATGCGATTCCCGAAAGCCTTGAGAGATCCACGAGGCCGGAAAGCGCGCTCTCCCGGTAAAAAAAAGACTGCCGGTCGATATGCGCCCTTCCCTTGAGACAGAAGGGGGCTGGCTTGTAAACGATCCTGCCGTAGGTGAAATACGACCGCTCGCGCGTGACTATGTCTTCTTTCACCTTGAGATCGCGGCCCAGGGACAACGGGTACCCCGCGCGAAGAGCACGGGCGTGCAGGTAGGGCATTAGAGAATAGTCGCCGCCGTCCGTAAATATAATGTCGGGGTCCGCTCCCTTCACGATATCGTCAAGGTTTCCCAGTATATCCCCGTCGTTTCCCGATAGCTTTTCTCCGCCTACGATCAGGCCCTTCACAGGCTTTTCGGTACGGCATAAACCAGGAAAATCTTTTTTTATTACGAGAGTGCGGAAATCGGGTACGGGATACTCCATGGACCAGCGATCATCCAAGAGTTCCAGTTCGTCCCCGATCTTCACCAGAGCATTGGGGAACAATCCCTTTTCGATAAGGTACCGGAAGGGCAGGGAAGGGTCAACGTTGTATAGCGTAAAATCCCGATACCGGCCCCGGGCGTCGATCTGCCTTGCCACGGACCCCATTGAACGATAGGAGTTGAAACCTATCTCAAGTACCTTTTTGGGCACACGATCCCGCAAATCGGTTAACTTTTCGATAACTTCCAGGTGTTTTATAGCTTGGTTACGATCCAGTTCGTCCCGGATCTTTTTCAGTTCGGGAATGCTCCCGCCTACATATATACGGGGAGTGAAATCCTCTTCCCGCCGCACAGCGCCCCTTTCGGTCAGAAGCCAGGTGACCATCAGGTTCTGCCGGTAGTCCGGGTAGACGTCGAATATCCAGCCTTCCACTGCCATCACCTCCTTCATGGTCATAATGCCGGTCGGGACAGTCCGTCCCAGTGAGCTTCAAATTCATCCAGTATCGTTTGATACGGCGGTACCGGTTTGTGATCCACTGCTACCCCCGCGCCAAGATCACTGAGCCGTATCCCTTTTCCCAGGCGGGCAAATCCGACATGGCGATGGCATACGTCCGTGAGGATATCCCCGAGATACCTCGTATGTGGTCTCATGATATCGCTTATAACGGTCACTAGGCCGAAGCGAGCCGTTAGCTCGCCTATGATGTGGGACGCTCGTCTCAACATCACCTTCGCCTCCTTGTGCCGCATGTCCCGGTCCTGATAGAGATACTGGATCCCGGAGACCACGAGCAGTGCGGCGTCCCGCACCCTTTCTTCGAGAGCATTGTCGATAATGGCGGACATCTGGTATGCCGTGAAGGCCCTGCACACGGAGACCCGCTCCAGCGCGTTTGCTGAGTTCATCCTGAACCTCTTCATTGTCTTGACCATCCGGTATGGGTTGAGCATATTGCAGCCGTCCACGTGCACCGCGCGGGACCTGAGATCCCGGAGTGCGGCTGCGATGATCTTGTACGTTACGTCGAAGAGGAAGGATGTGGAGGACTCTATATACGTTATGGTCCCGGGCTCAAGGGGCCCGAAGAACCGGTCCAGGCCCGGCTCCCCGAAGGATAAGCACGACGAAGTTCCCGTGGCCATTTTTTTTTTCATATTTAGACGACCGGCATGCATATCTCCCTCTGGCTACGCTGCTTACGGATCATCCGATTGAGGATATTGTCAATGGTGCGAATTTCGAGAATAATTCGAAGTTCGCAGCTTGACAATGTTCGCGGTATTGCGTGAAAGCGCAGATACCGCTGAATATATAAAACTAGAAAGAGGGTGGGTGAAAGTAAGATACAAATAACAGAGAGAGTCGCTTTTCGCATTAGAGTTTGCATGATCCTTTGGAATAATCTCCATCCGCATGAATGCTCAGCTAAGACGTTTTTATTCTTTTTTTCTTTTAATGGAACAGATTTATATATCTGCGTCGTGTATTGTTAAGTAGTCTACTATATTATACA
>JASLWR010000010.1 GCA_030740765.1 Thermoplasmatota archaeon | reverse complement strand
GAAACGCAGGAATCTGCTTCCTCTTCTCCGCCCCCACCAAACGGTGGGGGTTACCGAAGAGGATTCCTGCGGATATACATATAATTTTGGTAGAAACCAAATCGATAGAAAAGGGGAATTATGCACAAATTCGTCCCATCCTATAGACCAATTTTCTTTCTTATACTCATAACATTCATTATATTATTCCCAATTCATATTTTCACAACCCCATCCGGGGCGGATAATACGTTAAAAATCGATCACACAGCACAGTCCGGTCCGGGATTTCAAGCTTCGATTAATTTAAAGGGTAAATTCGCCTACGCCGAATTCCAGGATGTAGATAAAGGGGGATACGCTATTATGGAAGCCAACATCACAATCGATGATTGGGGTGCCGAGTCTTCGGTCGATATAACTCTCGAAGCCTATGGAGTTTCATGCACCACTGAAATAAATCCGAACAATATCCACTTCACTCGTCTCTCCCACCAATCTGTTGACTTTCGTGTACAGGTTGCGATTCCCAGGGTAACAACTGCCGAGGAGGAATTTAGAATAAACGTAACAGGTGTCGCCTGGCTTCCCTCGAACGTTCGCAACGTTAACCTGAAATCGAAGATTTTTCATGCAAAAATGGAAACTTTTCATAATTTTATTTTGGAATACCATCCGTCCAACATATCCATGACACGGGATCAAACGTACAAAATAGAACCAACAATCCTGAATTTAGAGAACCACTTGGACAATTATCGATTGGAAGTAATGGTTGATCCCGAGGATAAGAATGATCCCGACATATCTTTCGAACTGGAAAGAAATTATTTTGAGATTCCTGCCTTCATTGCTGACAACTCATATATACGTATTGTGATCGGTAAGGAGGCGGAACCAGGTGAATACGACATTATCCTACGAGTGACGGGAAATTATACGGACAGTAATAAGAAGAAGAGCCTATCTCAAAAGGAAGAAATAATAAAAGTAACCATTTTCGAGCCGAAAGAATACAAGAGAGAAAGCGGGATGTTCACTGTTCTTATGATCGGCTTTATAATATCAGTGGTCATATTGACATCATTATTTCTAATAATACGCACATTGGTAGGCTGGATACATAAACGCATCAAACAGGATTGACGAATTGGTTTTCCATTCATCCTGACCCACATACGCACTAAAAGGCTTATTAATGTGGCCAACAAGGACCAAAGTAATATAAATAATAAAGTTACTCACCCGTCAAAATTGTTCCCTACTCTTATTGCTTTGGATACAATATATTAACACTTATCAGGAGTGTCTGTCCCACATGTACCGGATCATCAGTAAACAGGATACTGTTCGGATCCCTCCGGCAAAGTTGGAGGAAGATTATGATAGTACTATTACCGAATTGACAAAGTACACTTTCGAGGGTACTATAGACTCATTCAGGAATCTCACACTTTCGATCTCGGAAGTTTTACCCATCGGACAGGGTCATATTGTTCACGGCGATGGTAGCGTTTACCAGAGGGTAGAATACAGTGCCCTTATATTTGCTCCTCCCAGGCACGAGATAGTACACGGAGTTGTTATCGAGGTGTTGAAATTCGGTGCCTTTGTACGATTCGGCCCCCTCGAAGGGTTACTTCATATCAGCCAGATAATGGATGACCATGTGGATGTTGACCTTATGAACGAGCGGCTGATAGGAAAGGAAACAGGGCGGGAAATCAAGGTTGGTGACCTCATAAGGGCAAGGATCGTAACGTATAAGATAAACGAAAGGAATCCACACGAAAGCCGAATTGGTCTTACGATGAGACAGCCGGGTCTGGGAAAATTGGAATGGCTGGAAGAAGCCCGAAAGGAGCTTGAAGAAGCGAAGAAGGGTACAAAGAAGGAGGGGGAAGTGAAGAAATCCAAACGAAAGGGGAAGAAAAAATAACTTATTCAGGGTGTATAACAAATGGTCGAGATATTAAAAGGATGCAAGGAATGCCAGGCTCTTACTGAACTTAACAAGTGTCCCCATTGCGGTGGTAAGATTTCCTCGGATTGGAGTGGTTACTTCGTAATAATCGATCACACACGATCCCGGATAGCAAAAAAGATGGCGATTAACTTCAACGGAAAATTCGCTCTCAAGGTGAGATAATTCAACCGTTTTCCCCGATACAATTAAGCGATAATAAGATACAAAACCTTATCTCAAATATATCATCTATCGGAAACGATGTACATACTTAGCGAAAATCTCAGAAACGAATACAAAAGACTGTTTGGAACCCTCATCCGAGAACCCACCAGAGCCTCACTAAAGAAAGCGATTCGGGATCGAAATCCAGTAATATGCGTGGGTGACATGGTGACATACACACTGATAAAATTCGACATTCGCATGGATCTGGCAGTGGTGGACTACAAAACTTGCCGGGAGGATTTCGCGCATGCGAAAACTATCCGGTCCATGACCCCAAACAGAAAAAAGATAATTAACGATCCGGCAACAATATCCAATGAAGCATACGAGACCGTAAAGAAGATAATGGAGGGAAAATTCCCCTTGGATCCAACTCTGCTGATAGAGGTAGAAGGGGAAGAGGACCTCTTACTGATGCCAGCGGTTGTCCATGCGCCCGAAAACGCGGTGCTTTTCTACGGAGAGCCAAACGTGGGTATGGTTGCGGTGTATCCCGATAAAGAGCTCAGGAACACCATGATAGATTTCCTTGGAATGATGGAGGATTCAGATGGAGATTGAAGTACTGGAAGAAAAAGAGAATCGTCTTCTAAAAAGAAGAGAGATTCGGTTCAAGATAACTCACGAGAACGAAGCCACGCCAAAGAGAAGCGATGTTATATCTCAGCTAGTAACAGATATTGGTACATCCAAAGATAAGATAGTTATCGATAGCATCAAAGCCGAGTTCGGGCTTCCCCAGAGCAAGGGCTATGCAAAGGTCTATGTGTCGAAAGAGGATGCCCTCTATTTCGAGAAAAAACATATTCTTAAAAGGAACAAGCTGGCAACGGGCGGATCCAAGAAGAAAAAGAAGTGATAGGATGGGAAGGACAAAGAATGTGAAGGTCCCTACACTTTATGAGGTGAAGGGTAACAAGGTGGTAAGGAAAAAGGAATCCTGTCCTAAATGTGGCGAAGGAATATTCCTTGCAGAGCATAGAGACAGAAAGACTTGCGGTAAGTGTTCATACATGGTTTTTAAAAAGAAGTAATGAATATTGCCTCAGAAATTCCAATCCCTCAAACATGGACGAGCAATCATAGCAGTTCACTGTGAGAGATGTAATTTTTCTTTTCATAGTATCCAGGTGATTCAATGGACGATAATAGTATTCCATCAGAAGCAAGCCCAGAAAAGGAGTTGGGTGTAACAATAAGACCCATAGAGATCGTTCCCAATTATCTACTGCATCCCCCAGGATCGGTACTAATATCCGTGGGAAACACGAAAGTGCTTTGTACCGCCACTGTGGAGGAACGGGTGCCTAGGTTCATTTACGGGAGCGGGAACGGGTGGCTCAGCGCCGAGTATTCCATGCTTCCCGGCAGCACCCAGGACAGAAAAAAGCGCGAAACCGGCACATACGTGAGCGGAAGGACAAAGGAGATACAGAGGCTTATCGGCCGATCACTGAGAAGCTGTATCGATATGAGAAAGTTACGGGAAAGAACGATCTGGATCGACTGCGACGTGATCCAGGCCGACGGCGGGTCTAGAACTGCTTCCATCAGCGGTAGTTTCGTTGCCCTTGCGCTTGCAGTTCAGAAATTGATGGGGGAAAGGTTGATCACCGAGAATCCCATAAAAGGTCATATCGCAGCCATCAGCGTAGGCATCGTGGACGGCAAGGTGGAGCTGGATCTAGATTACGAGAAGGACTTCAGGGCCGATGTGGATATGAACGTTGTTATGAACGACAAGGGGCACTTCATCGAGGTTCAGGGAACCGCCGAGGGAAATCCCTTTACCAGAGAACAGATGAACGAAATGGTCGACGCGGCCGCATTGGGAATTAAAAAGATAATCGAAAAACAGAAAGAGATAATCGACATCAGCTCAATGGTATGACGATCATTTAGACATTTCGTGATACCCGCAGAACTTGCATTCCTTGTGGTAGTTCTTGAACACGCCGCATTTCGGGCAAAAATCCGAAGCGAATTGGTACTTTCTCATTTCACCCTTATCGGTGAACAATTTCGCCTTGAGAGAGGGTTTTATAATATCCATCCTTACGTTCAGAATGGCTTTATCCACCATCAATTTCAATTCCTTCAGAGAAATTTCTGCAATCCCCTCGCTTAAGAGATAGAAATGGAGATCCTTGAGGTTCTTTTTTGGATGCTCATTAACCATTGCATAACTGATGATTATAGTCTCGAGATTAACCGGAGAACTCCTTTGTTCATCACGTTCCTTTTGTTCAGCCTTGTTGGCTGCAAAGTGTAGAATTACACCGATTACTACAAAAAATAATCCAATTGCGACCGGGGCATATAGTTCAGGTTTATAAATATCCAGCTTATCGTATGTAATTAAAGAATATATTAATGAGACTGCAACTGCAAGAATACCCAATATTACCCCCGGCATAGATAACAATCTGTAACGTTTTGTCATTTTTTTAACCGGACCTATGTGAATAATTTTTTTTCATAATCCTCGATCTCATCCAGCTTGCCTTCAAGTTTGGCCTTGTTGACCCCCAGTTCTAGCCTCTGGGTCTTCTGGTCCATTTCAGTCATCTTGTACAGGATCTTGCGTGAAAGTATTGAATTGTCTAATTTTATGGAATCCACATGATCCATCTCTTTCTTGGAGAGAAAAAGACCTGCATCCTTAAGTTCTTCACGCAGTTTTTTCTTGAATAGCATGTTCATCTTCATCTTCTCGTTCTCGATCTCTTCCAGGCGAATCCGGGTACGAATGGTGTTCCTCCGGATTATAGCCTGTATGATAACGTATGATATTAGAATGAACACGAAGAGTATGCCAATTAACATCAATATATCTGTCATCTCCATACCGAGGATTTTCTCCGTTGCCATCTGAAACCTCTTTTCGTTCATTCGGTTCAATATTTATTATAATAGGTCCAGTGAATCCAATAGATATGCAGTAAGTGAAGATATAAATATCTTTCCTCTGCTATTATCCTTTCATTCAAATATCCCAAAGATCCTCCAGACGTGTCTATAACGTGAAGTTTAGGATAATAGTACCCCATATGATATAGAGTATCTGAAGTAGTTTGTCCGATAAATTCGTTCAAAATATTTGTCGTGTGAGAAGGGAACATACATCCATGGTAGAACGCCCATATGTTGATGTTCATTTAGAACACTCCGCTTTCTACTGAATAGTATTCCCTCATAAATTTAATTCCAAGAATACCAATATTCCAATCCAGGACAAAATAATTTTAATAAAGTAAAAAGATTAGCAAATCGAAAAGTGTATGGCTGCAATATAGATCTGAGGTGTAATAATGAAACTTCTCGCAATAATCGGCATGCCGGCTTCCGGCAAAGGCGAGGCCATCGGTTTTTTCAGGGAGAACGGATTTCATGTATTCAGCCTGGGCGATGGAGTAAGGGAGGAAGCCAGCTCGCGGGGAATGGAGCCAAATGCCCGGAACCTGGCTCATCTGGCGAATCATTTGCGAGAAAAATTCGGTCAGGGAGTTTGGGCCGAACGTACTGCTAAAAAAATTGAAAAATCAAACTATGAAAATATCATTCTCGACGGCGTAAGAGGTCCTATGGAATTAAGCACCATTGAAAACAGAATTTCTCAAAAGGCGTCGATTATCGCTATACATGCATCGGAGAGCACTCGACACTTGCGAATAATGAAAAGATCCCGCAGTGATGATACGAATAATCCTGAGGAAATCAAGGCCAGAGATGATAGAGAACTGGGTTATGGACTTGGAGAATTAATTTCATTGGCAGAGTTCATGGTGGTTAATGAAAGCTCTCTTGCAGAGCTGAGACAAGGATTGGAGCAAGTCTACATTAGGATTAACGGGGAGAATTGACCTGGATGAATGCTGATGAAATTCCCCTGTGGATCGTTGACCTTGAAGGGGATGATCCAAAAAAATGCTCGGCAAAGAAATTGATTCGCTTCTCAATGGCCCGAAAGGTAAATTCGATCTATAAATTCCCACCACGTACGGTTCTTCTTCACCCGTATGCGAAGACAGCTCTTTCTCCCCTCGACAGACCAAATACACAAAAAAAGGGTATTGGGATAATTGACTGCTCATGGAGGAACGCCGAGAGGATTTTTTCGAAAAGAATTCTAAGTAGCAAATACGAATCACGGGCGCTGCCATTCCTTTTGGCGGCTAATCCGTCTTATTGGGGGAAACCTTTCCGACTATCTACTCTGGAAGCCTTCAGTGCAGCTCTCTATATTACAGGATTTCGCGATCAGGCGAGAAGAATATTGAGAATATATACCTGGGGAAACAACTTTATCGAATTGAATGAGGAGATTCTGAAATGTTATTCAGAGGCATTGGATAGCAGTGAGATAATATCAATCCAATCACAATATTTATAATATTTTAACCTAATCTACTAAGGACAAATCATTACGATTAATAATTTACACATATTGACAGAGGATGATAAAATGGATAAAATATCCACCGGCATATCCGGTCTGGACCATATTTTGAAAGGGGGGCTTATTTCCGGACGAAATTATCTTATTACAGGACCACCGGGATCCGGAAAAAGCACTCTGGGATTGCATTTCCTACGCCAAGGCTTAAAAGATGATGAAAATGTCCTTTTCGTCTCTCTCTGTGAAATAGAAGAAGATCTGAAAGACAACGCAGCGTTATATAACTGGGATGTTTCGGGGATAGAGCTGCTCTGTATAGACCTGATAGATGTCATGGAGACCCCTGAATACAAGAATTTCAGATATTTCGAGAACCTTTTTTCTGTCTTGTTTGCTAAAAAGAACTACCATCGGATAGTTTTCGATTCCCTGAAGAAGATCACACTGATGGAGCCGAAAATCGAAGCGAGGAGACGAATATTGAGGTTGATGAGTACACTATCCTCACAGAAAGATTGCACAGTATTGTTTTTAGATGATGTGAACAAACGTTTTAATTCCATCCAAATGTATACTCTCAGTGGGATAATCAGGTTCTATTTCACACGCACTCCCGGGGGAAGGGAAAGGGCGGTTGGTATAGGTAAGATGAGAGGCGATTTCACCGATGAACGAATACATCCGTATAAGATTACAAAAGATGGAATTGAGGTCTTCTCTGACAAGGTGTTATTTGAAAAATTGAATATCTGAATTCACGTATATCTCAAAGTAAAATTATCCCATCCTTGCTGAATAATATTACTCCAACTAACTGGTGTTATATGATGAAAACCGTTCCAGCTGAACAAGTGATGAACCCTATGAGTTCTGATAGCACCCTTCTTTATGATGATGATGGAGAATATACGTGGTAGACATTCAAGAAATCAAGGGGCAATTACTCAATGTATATAACTCCAGGAACTTTTTAAAAAATATCGACGTCCCCGTAGATTCCTATAATAAGAATATAAAGAAAACCATAGAGCTTCTCAAAGAAGGAGACTTGGCCCAAGCGAAAAAAGAGGTTTTGCATATACGGAAAGAGACCGGAGAAATCCTCACCCGTATGGACAACATCCACAACGGGCTATTGCAGATTGAAAAAGAGATCGCAAAGATGGTCAAGAAGGGCATGAACACCGTCGCACTGAGAAGATTATACAGCCAATGCAGGTTGGCTCTGAAGGATAAGGATTACGATCAGGTCCAGCTTTTTATTATTAAGATGGACAAAATAATCGAGATGTATAATTTTCTTATGGGACCTTCATTACTGGTTAACGTCAATGAAGGGGAGATGATCGAGGAGATTATCACGAGAATGGAAGTGGAAGCGGCCCGTAGTAGAAATCAAGTAAACGAAGAAATATCCATATCCACCCTGGGAAGATACACCGAGACGGATGAAGATCTTCCTATACTGATTCCTCTTTATGACGAAACGGATGATGAAGTTGGAATTGTAGATTACAAAGACCAGGCAGAGTTCAAATCAATGGATTATATATCTAAAGGACTTGTAGAAGATTCCGAACATTTTTTAAAACATCCTTCAATGGAGGACAAAGAGAATTTTTATGAGGACGAAAAAGAAAGAGAAGGTGCGTCGCGAGAAAAGGTTGATGTCGAATGGGGAAAACAGGAAGTATACAAGGAGACGAGAACGGATGAGATGCAATCTCGATATAATCGTATCAACGCAATGATAAGCGAGAACTACGTTGTAGACGATGACTTGGTAAAGGGTGCCCTGATGCTCGAGAAATTGGTTTATAATAATGATCTGGTGGGAGCCAATGAGCTTGCCGAGGAACTGGAAAGGCTTCTAAGTGACTACATTTTATGAAGGGATATGGAAAAAATAACAAACCAGTATAAAGAAGCCAGGAGATGTCTTCTGACGCTTTCGGAAAGGAAGATCGATACTAACAATATCCGGATTCTATACGATAGAGCTGTAAAGCTGAGGGATAGGGGAGAACTCGACATTGCCACGCGTCTTTTCAGAGAAGTGATCGGCATGTGCAATGAAAGTGAACTCTCAGCATTCAGGGAGAAAGAACTGAACCGAATCAAAGAGTTAAAAGAAAAGATGGATCGAATTCCATCACAGCTGCTGGAAAGAGCGACCATTGATGATGAACTGGATTTAATTAAAAATAAGTTAAATGAGGATCAAGATATTGGCGGGAGAATGGAAGAATTGGCTTCGAAGATCCAGAAAGCTTACAATGTATACATGCAGGAGAATCTTGAAGCCCTGGATAAGTTGTTCCGAGAGAGAATGGAGAATCTGGAGAAAAAAAATATCCCTGTCAATTCACTTTATATTATCAGGGAAAAAGCAAAAGCGTCTCTCGAGAAGGAAAATTGGGACGAAGCTGGCGAACAGTACAAACGCGGTCTTGACGAGATCGAATTGGCCTTGAAAATTGCGGATCATAAAATAGAACTAGATCGATTTGAAAAAGATCTCGACCTTCTCGACAAGAGCGAAGCAATATACATGGAGACCCGGAAATATCTTGGCGAATGCAGAAATATGATACTTCGACGTGACGAAAATAATTTTTGCATATTATTCCAAAAAGCAAGGGAGATTGCAGGCAAAGATATAACCCGCATAAAATCAGATTCCCACCTCACGCGGCTCGATGTTTGTATTGGTGAGTTGTCCAATGGAGAGATGAGAAATAGTTATACAAAAAGATATTCAGAGGCAAAATCTAAAAGCGATGAGGGACGATATGCCGAGTGCCTTGAATTGACGACATCGTTGATAAATGAAATAACTGTGATCGCCCTTGAGAGTATAAGTCAAAAATAACGAGAGCAAAGGTGAACTGCATATGGAAGATACTAATTATTACGAACTGCTGGACATTCCAATGGACTCTACGGTAAAGGAGATCCGAAAAGCCTACAAGAAAATGGCCCTGATGTATCATCCTGACAAAGTAGCAAATCTCGGGCCGAAATTGAAAGAGGTTGCAAACGAGGAGATGAAGAAACTAAACAATGCAAAGGATATCCTCCTGAACGAGGGGGAGAGACAGGCATACGACGCAAGCCTCAGAAGGAAGGAAATGCCGGTCCCCGTGGGTTCGGCCTCCGGAAAGGACCAGATAATGCAATTCAACAACATTCTTATTAGTGCAAGAAAATTCATGGATGACTTAAGAAAGATAAACGGGGACGTCCGGGAAGCTGAAAACTTCTTCATTCAGGCGAAATATGCCGTTAACAAAGGCGAAATAAGCCGAGCGATAGAGCTGGCACAACACTCTAAGGAATCGGCGAAATCCGTATTGTACAAATATGCTGTCAATGTGTTACTGTTGACGAAGGAAAAGCTCGTGAAACACAGGGATCGAGGGGTGAATATTGGCATGGCATTCGATAGATTCCTCAAGGCCAGGAATGCCATGATGCAGGACAACTATCTCGAAGCGGTGGACATATCGGTGGAGGCAGTGAACATTGCAAATGAAATTGCCAAGAAAATGAGGGGGCCTGCGGTGGAGGTGAAGAGGAAGGTGCCGCAAATAGACCGGGAAATTGCGGAGGAAAATATCTCCGAGCCCCAGGCGGTTCCCAAGGGGTACGTTGCAAAGTGGGACGAGGAATCTCACAATGAGGATGTAGAGGTCTACAAATCCTGCCTTGAGAAAGTATGGGCAGACGGCGTGGTCACCCGTGAGGAACAGGACGAACTAGATCAATTGAAACGTAACCTTGGGTTCGATAAAGAAGAACATGATAAGCTGGAGAAGGAGGTTCGTGATGGCAGGCGTAACAATGTCAAGATATACATGGACGCCATGATGAAAGTGCTCGAGGACGGCATCATCGATGACGACGAACATGACCTTCTAGCTTCTCTAAGGGATGAGCTAAAACTGGAAAAGGACTCGGAGTTCTCGATTTAATTTTTTTGGTAAGTTACAAATCATCTTAGAAGCCCTAGGGTGCGATCTGGCAATTTTCCCGCAAACCCCTTATCAAGCCGCGCAATTTCTTTTCCCGATTTCTAAAGAAAAGAACCACGTCACTGCTTCTCAACAGATATAGAGAACTCTGTAGATCCAGAAGCCGGAAAGCCTTTATGAGTACCTGATGTGAATGTACAACTTTTCTAATGAACTCATCCAACGGCAAATCATCCTTTAACGATTTTTTTTCTATTTTTTTTTCATCATAATCCAGGAAGGGAGCAGGGCCCATTCCCTTTCGTTTTCTATTATTACGTTCTTTCTCAATTTCACTATCCATTCGATCATCTTCTTCCGTTATTCTTTTCTTTTATATCGCAGGCAACGGAAATCCCGTGACGGTTATGATAAACGTTCAAAGTAGTATATAAAGGTAAATGGGGGGGGTGAGTGAAAGTAAGTTATTTCGGTACTGGCCGGAACAAGACTGTGTTTTCAAGAGCCTCCTTCCGCTATTTATCGTAATATCCCCGATATTAGTTATCTTTTTGTTAACTAAAAGATAACGACACTAGCGGGCTCATGGAAAGCAGGAGTGAATTATCGGTAATCCAAATACCGAAACGAACGACGATCCGAAAACCGAGAGAAGGGAGGAAGTGGAATATTGGGATTAACGTGCCAGAGTATAATAATATTATAATTTGTTCGATTTTTGTTCTATAATATATAAATATGGAAACGATGTATTAACTTATTTATATATTTGGTCAATTTCATGCGACGCCTTGAAAAGACATAAACATCCGGGAGTGTTTCAATGTTTCACTGGATAACTCAAAGTAACAAATTGCTGCTCACGTCGATTTTGGCATTCACAATCTTTGTAATGGTCTTTAATCCCAGTTCGTTTGTTGGGAGTGAGATTGAGTATAGCGGAAGCGAAATTCCCGAGACCAACTATGAAGCCGATTTACAAGTAAAAGATGAAAACACACCAAACGAATTTCTGATGAAACCAACCAGCAGAAATGACGTAAGACCCACGGTGAATTTACCACCGACACCTTCCATCTGGTGTCCCGCGAGTGCTTCCACAATTACCCCGGTCTTGATGGATGCCAGCAACTCCACGGACCCCGACGGTTCAATAGATGAATACTGGTGGTCCTTTGGAGACGGCATCGAATATATTGAATCCAGCTTGATCGCCCCTGATGGGTCTTTCGACGGAATAACCTACCACGAATACAAAGATGACGGCCACTATAACATCACCTTGAATATCACGGATAATGGCAGCTCGATTAGCAGTGTTTTCACGTCGATAGACATCATAAACAGGCCTCCGGTGCCCCAATTCACGGCTCCCGATACTCTTTTTTCCAGGGAAACCCTATATCTTGACGGCTCAGGTAGTTTTGACCTTATGGTCAAGTTATTAACCATACTTGGATAATAGACGGGATAATATATTCATACCGGTCATTGGAACTTATCAATTTCACGAAATTGGGATCCCATGAGATAAAGTTAATGGTAAGGGATGATGACGGTATCGAAGCCTGGAACATGCATGAGATCAAGGTCTCGAACAGGCTTCCGATAGCCAGGGGGTGGTACCATCGCAATTCCGTATATTATAACGGCACCATAGAATTCAATGCTACACAGTCTATTGACTATGGAGGGACCATTGTTTCATATAAATGGGATCTGGAGCGGCACCATCTCCAACGAGGAATCCTCAAAAAGCGTTCAGGGCTATTCATTTTACAGATACGATCTCACCGGCAAATCATTCAGTGCGACCATAAAAAAGGAAGATGACAGCATTTATGAACTGACGGTCCGTATTGTATATGAGGACAAGGTCCTGGCTAGAGGATTCACCCGTGATGAGTACGGTAGCGTTTCCATAAGCTATACTTTCCCGGCAAATGATTAGAATTTATTTTTATTGTCGAGCGCCTGCAATACCTTTTCTGCTGTGAACGGTGGTTTTGTAAGTCTTACCCCCACAGCATCGTATATTGCATTCGATATAGCTGGCAGCGCACCGTTTATCCCTATCTCGGAAACACTTTTCGCACCATATGGCCCCGTGGGTTCGTGGGTGGTCACGAGGAATGATACTATCTCCGGGAGATCCGTGGTCCTGTAGATACGGTAATTCTTGAAGTTTGGATTTAGCATCTGTCCTTTATCGTTAAAGATATATTCCTCGGTCAAGGCATAGCTCAGACCGTTCAGCAGGGCGCCTTCCGTCTGCCCTTCCGCCAGTTGTGGGTTGATGGCCTGCCCACAGTCGGTTCCCGTGACATATTTAAGACATTTTACCTCTCCCGTTTCGGTGTCCACTTCCACCTCGACGAAATGGGCTGCAAAGGGAGGCGGCGACTTCTCCGTGATATGCGATGCCGTAGCCATGATCTGGTGCTGGTCGCACATGTAGAGTGAACGAAGTGCCACATCCTTGAAAGAAACTGATTCCCCGGTTTCCGAAGATATTATGGCTCGATCCTCCACCATCACTTCTTCCTCAGATACACCCAGCATCTCGGCTCCCACTTTTATTATCTGCTTCTTCACCTCCGCCGCCGTCTTTCTTACCGCGGTGCCTGTGAGATATGTTGTGGACGAGGCATAGGCACCCACATCAAAGGGGGTCATGTCCGTATCCGATGAATACACGATCATATCCTCGGTTCTGCATCCCAATTCCTCTGCAGCGATCTGGGCAAGTATCGTATCGGAACCTGTTCCAATATCGGTTGCCCCGATCAACAGGTTAAATGATCCGTCATCGTTCATTTTTATACTGGCGGCACCCATATCTATCTTCGGTATTGACGAACCCTGCATGAGGCAAGCTTCACCGATCCCCCGCTTTATCTTTTTATCCCCGTCGTTCCCCCCCCATTTTTCCTTCCATCCGATCTCATGGGCTCCACGGTCGATACACTGGTCGAGTCCACAGCTCTCCACGCTTTGAGGTACACCCTCTCCACCCTCCCCCAGTGCTTCGAATATCGGAGACGTATCTCCAATACCAATATGATTCTTTTTTCTGAACTCAAGGGGATCCATTCCGATCTTTCTAGCCATTTCGTTCATGTTACATTCCATGGCGAATGCTGCCTGGGTTGCCCCGTAACCACGGTATGCTCCCGGGACCGGCAGATTGGTGTAAACTGCTTCACCCAGGAATTTTACGTTATCACATTTGTAGAGGGGCAGTACCTTCGATCCGCAGTTACATACCACGGTAAGCCCGTGTGAACCGTATGCTCCGGTGTTGGACAAGCAGTGCATGTCCACCGCGGTAATCTCGCCTTCTCTAGTACAACCCGTTCTCAGGACCGTCTTAATGGGGTGCCGGGTCCTGGATGAGATGAATTCCTCTTTTCGCGTCAGTTCGCAGATTACCGGCCTCCCAATTTTGAGCGCTGCAAGCGCCACAGCAGGCTCCAGAAGAATCTCCTGCTTGGTTCCAAAACCTCCGCCGATTCGGGGTTTAATAACACGTATTCTTTTTACCGGAATGCCAAGCGCTTGAGCGGTTATACGTCTTACATGGAAAGGAACCTGGGTCGAAGTAACGATTAAAATTCGTCCATCCGGATCCGGAATCGCAAGAGAAATATGGGGTTCTACAGGACAATGCTGAGCGTAATGCGCATAATAGGAATCCTCGACTATAACGTCGGCCCTGCTGAATCCTTCTTCCATATCCCCAATTTCCATGTCTACTCTAGCCACAAGATTACGGCTAGGATCGTATGGTACCGGTATGATAACATGCGCCTCTTCCTCGTCATGTATTACCGGGGCACCTTCCTTCATTGCCTCTTCGAGGTCCAGCACTGCCGGGAGAAGTTCGTAATCGACCTCGATAAGTCCTAGAGCTTCTTTGGCGATGGTTTCGGATTCCGCCACCACCATTGCCACCCTGTCACCTACGAAACGGACCTTTCTATCCACAATAAATGAGTCATAGGGCGAAGGTTCGGGATAACCCTGTCCTGCGGTGGTGTGAGGGATCCGGGGGACATTCTCGTGAGTAAAAATCTCAACAACTCCAGGCAGGTTCCAAGCGCGGGTTGTGTCGATTCCCTTTATCCGGGCATGTGCATGAGGTGAGCCAAGTATCTTCATGTGCAGCATGTCGTTTTCCACCCAGTCCGCGGTGTACTTGGCCTTACCGGTAACGAGTCCCCGGCCGTCTACCTTCATCTCGCTGAAACCCACGACCTTCAATTTATCTCCGCTCATTCACCCACCTCCCTCATTGACCGGGCCGCCTTCTTAACGGCTTTTATTATTTTCACGTATCCGGTGCACCGGCACAGATTTCCGTCAAGAGCCTCTTTGATCTCCGTCTCGTTCGGGTCTTCATTTCGATCAAGAAGAGCCTTTACGGCGAGGATCATTCCCGGTGTGCAGAAGCCGCATTGTACCGCACCTTCTTCAAGGAAGGTCCTCTGGAGAACGTGTAGTGCATTGGGAGTACCAATTCCCTCTATGGTGATGACATCTTTTCCAGCTACGCTCATTGCTGGCAACACGCAAGAATTAAACAATTCATTGTCAATGAGTACTGCACATGCACCGCAGTCGCCTTTCCGGCATCCTCTCTTCACACCAGTGTATCCCTCACGTCTGAGAACGTCAAGCAGCACTTCTTCCGGACCTACTCTGAAACTTTTATCCTTTCCATTAATTCTGACGTTCAATTTCATAATTCAGCCTCCCTGTCCTCTACGAGAAGCAGCCTTTTCAGCATCACTTTCGCTACCTGATTCAGATATTCTGAATTATACCGGAAATCGGATACTTTGAAGTTGGGAAGGTGTTTTGCGATTGCATCCACCACTACTTTTTCGTCTTTTCGACTACCTTCAAGGTCTCTCTCCAATGCTTTCAAGCGTACAGGGAGATTGCTGATAGCCGATATTGCAATTCGAAGATCGCTGAATACATCCCCCAGCTTATAACCGGCCGCCATGTTGATTGCAGCAAAATCCCCTTTTGTTTTGTTGAATGTTTTAAATAATAACAAATAATCGTTATCATGAACGGGTATGATAAGTTCCTTCACTATCTCGCCCCTAGCCAGCTTTCTTGATGGATTGCTGGCAAAGAAATCCTCTGCGGTGTACGTCATCGATTCATTTCCATTCACCGTTCTGATCTCGGCGGCGAGGACCAGAATGCTGACCGGAAGGTCAGTCCATCTGTATATCATAGTCAGGTTCCCGCCAAGGGTAATCTGGTTCCTAATAGGTGTAGAAGCGATATTTGACGCCGCACTAGCAAGGATACCGCAGTTCAGTTCCCTGAGAGATTTGTTTTCCAGTAACCTACCAATCCTAACCATGGAACCAAGAATTATTTCTTTATCGTTAATCTTAATTGAATCTGGCGCAACCCTCGATATATCGACGATCCGAGAAAAATTCTTAAGATTCCGGAACTTGAATGTGGTTCCACCGGATATCATCAGCACGTTTTCTCCCTTTAGCAGTTCGGAGGCTTCCGCCAGCGTCTCGGGGAAAATATATTTTTTCTGTTTCTTTTCCATTTTATCGACTCGGTATAATGATTCAGGCTGATTGGTAAAGGTGACCCATACTGACTCCCGACGCAATATCGAAGATTTTGCTAGGGTTCGGCGAAATTCTTTCGCCATCACCCGTAAGGAGCTTGGTCCTGAGGGTGTCCGTTTTCTATGCAGACCCCTTTGGGCTCTGCTACACCCTCGCCAAATATGGCTACGGGAGTAGATGTATTTCCAATGCATCTGTAGGCATACTTGCCGAAGATGCAGTTGCATCATTGATGCAACGGAGCAAGCGCGGGCATCGGAACGCAGTGGACTCACCAAACTTGCCAAGACGGGCCAGTAGCCTCCGTCTTTTCAAGAGAGGCCCGAATAGGATTAGCTAATATTATATTTTATCCATCCGTTCTTCACCGATGTCACTGCAAGAAAAAATGCGATTGATAACTTTTATCATTTGTTGCAGATAACCGTATGACTTATCAGAACTCAGAAGAATTCAAATTACGTACAAAAAACGGAGTAAACGCAGACTTGTTTTTATATTACCAAGCTTGCGTCAACCCGGAGGGCATCCCCAAACCTACTGTTCACCGGACGGATTTACAGCAAAGTGTATTGACTGATATCCTTTCGTGCGTCGGACAGTTCCCAGGGCCATATCTGTATGACATACATATAACGAATGAGTACTCTCTTCAGAGATGACCTTAATTTACTGGTATCCACAACTCCGTAGGCATCCACAGAAGAAGTGGCGTCAGTGCCTTCTGCATGAGGACTGACCTTGGGAGTGTCCCATTTTAGTTCTACCTTGTAAAGTTCTTTTACGTCTTGGAGAATGACCGTATCATTGTCAAAATTCTCAAGAACACCCTTTAAGGTGCATCCGTCAATTGTGACAATTGCAATCTCTCGCCCCAACAGCGATTGTAATTTTTCCATCATCAATGACATATTTAAACCCCATCTGAAATTCATTAATTAACATACTGGAAGCTGCATTATGCATTATTCAATATAAATAATATTTCTTTATTTTTAAATGACGTATTATTCCTTCTTTCCGATTTTCTCCTTCAAACCCGTACGATCGGTATCCAAAGTGATCCAGCTTTCCATTGTTATCAGGTCTTGTTTCTTAAAAACCGCCTTACCTGGTTCAAGGTCATTGCTGACAAGTACGTGAGGACCTATGAAACAACCTGCACCGATACGCACGCCAGGCATGAGTCCCACAGTAATCCCTGTCTTTGTCCCGGGCCCCATGATAACTCCTAATTTATTCAGTCCGGAATCCACCATGCTTTTATCTATCCGGATTCGGATGTTTTTCTCATCGAAGCGAAAGTTTGCTGTAGTCGTTTTTGCCCCGAAGGAGCAATCATCCATGATCACAGAATCACCCACGTAATTCTGGTGGAACCATACATTGTCCCCCGTACAGATGTTCTTCAACTCCGTTGAGTAACCGACGACGTTTCCTTCCCCTAAATGGGTCCCTCCCCAAACGAGAGAGTTATTTCCGATTATGCAACCCTTCCCCAGATAACACGGACCCCTCACAACGGCATGTTCGAATATTCTCACACCCTTTTCTATCACTACCTTTCCATCGATTATTGCCGTTTCGTGTATCTTTGCGGAAGGATCTATACATGCTTCATTTATCTTCGAAAAGAAATAATCTCTGATATCAAAGATATGCCACGGATATTTCAAGGGGATCCACGGTCCGGAGTATCTTGCCACCCTGAAATCAAAACCTTCCTTCATCATCATGTCCATTGCCACTTCGTAAACGTCATCTTTGGAAGTGGCTGCCTTTTCGATATACCGGATAAGATCGTCGAATTTCCGGTGAAGATATACACCTATTGACACCAGATCAGAGGGTTCTGACCCTTCACCGGGCTTTTCGATCATTCCCACTATCTTATCCCCTTCGAGAATGAAATAACCGCCAGGAAAGTAACGGTCCACCTGGTATCCTATCAGTCGCGAGTCCCCAGGCCCTTCCATCATGGTCTTCAATCCGGCGGGTTCCAGAATATCCTCTGCGTTGATGATCAAAACCTCTTCTCCGCGAACAAGATGTGCAGCGGACATGATTGCGTCAGCCATTCCCCTTGGATTTTCCTGAACCGCCAACTCCACTGAATCGCCGAGTAGATCCTTTAACTCGTTCACGTTGGTGGGACTTGCCACCACCACGATACAATTCACTCCCACCGATTTCAGTACGTCAATCTTGTGTAAAATTAGTTCCTTTCCCATGAATTTCAAGAGACATTTCGCTTTTACCAGTGGGAACATACGTTTTCCAATACCACCTGCCAGTATCATCGCTTTCAAAACAGCACCTCCGGAAACCTTTCATGCGAATTACAATAATCATATTTAGGTTCTCCCCAGATTTCCGAAGGCCATTCGTTTTTTTGTTTTTTCTCAGTCCTCGATTTATATTTGTCACCCCAATGCAAAATATGATATATCATAATATGAAATAAGGAATGGTCCGGATGTGAAAATATATGAAGCGTATTATTTCTCCAATTGTAATTGTGTTACTGATGAGTCTTTTATTAACTAATATCGTTGTACACCCGGTTTCCGAGAAGGGCGAAAATGATTCTATCAATTATGAAAAGGTTGAACTGGCTGAGGCCCCGTTCGAGATCGAGGGAAAAGTGGTTTCTGACACGCGATTATCGAGAGATCTCGATATTGTCACCGTGATGTTCGATGATGCACATTTCCCGGCATACACCGCGGATCCTGCAAATGACGCGGACGAATCAGTGGGGGGTTGTGCAGGTGGTTACAGCGATTTCGCTGACGTTTTAAGGGATCCCATAGGTATGTCGAGACAAGGTCATAACTTCATCACCGATAATAATTATGAAGTAATCTCTCTCAATGAGGGGGAAATCGTAACAGACGCAGTTCTTGAGGAGGTGGACGTCCTGGTGATCCCCTGCTCTTTCAACAGATATTCCGATAGCGAGATCGACGCCATCGAGCGATACGTTAAAGGCGGGGGCGGACTGTTTCTCATCGCGGATCATTCCAACTTTGCAAATTCCATGGATGATATCGCCTGGCGTTTTCACGTCCGTTGGGCTCACGATGTGGTCACTGATAATAATGATTATTCGGGACCCTATAACTATTGGATAATATACGAGGATCGACCTCCTGCTTCAGGTCCGGGGGATGATAATATGCCTGCCAATGATGATCCCAATTACCTAAACGATCCAGATGAGATATGGAAAATAACCCAGTATGCACCAACGGTTCAATACTACTGCTCCAACGCATATACGTATGAGAATCCCCAGGAATCAAGATCGGTAATAATTACGGATACGGATGGAAGTTCGAACTTTTACGGTGAACCCGCCTGTCTCGCATTACCTAACGGAAATGCAACGGGTGCCGGGAAGGCGGTGATGATAACTGATTCCAACGTTTTCGGAGATATGTGGTACGAATGGGGCTCTCCTGATGGTGATTGCGACAATGATGGAAAAAAGGATTTCTGGGACGAACACAATGCCGAGTTTGGCCTGGGGGTCATTGACTGGCTTGCACCAGGCGCTTACGAGGTTGCTCTTATACCCGGTGAGAAGGACCCGCACAACGGTCTTCCCAAACCACTAGTCTATATTTACGAGCCAGGAGAAACCCATACATTCGACATAGAGGTCTGGAACCTAGGGCTCCGAGCGGATACTATTACTCTCGATATACCGGAATTGCCCGGAAACTGGACTGCATCACTGGATAAATATGAAACACAGGAACTTGGAAAAAGGGAATCCGAACACGTGATGCTGACCGTAACAGCCCCTATAACCAACGTCACTGACGGTGATTACGCCTTAATTAACGTTACTGCAACATCTGTGGGAGATCCAGAAAACGCAACGGATACAATTCAATCAACAAATGTAATAATGGTAGACCTGGGGTTCAATGTAAATTGGGCTGTGAAGCCTGATGTAAATGAGCTAAAAAAGATAATCGTTGATCCGGGGAAGACAAGTGTGGCCACCTTGGGAATAAGTAACATCGGTAATATTAACGACACCTACGAAATAAAATTTCAGGGTGTTCCAAGCGATTGGATAATGAACGTAGACACGGAACACCACCCGGGATGGGTTTTCGATGAGCTGGAGATGGCGGTGCAGGGAATCCGGCTTTCTTCATATCATTTCGAGGAAAATACAACTGGTATAACGGTTTTCTTAACGCCTCCAATTGATGCCAAGGAGGGCGAAACGGCGATTATTACCGCAGTAGGCGAGTCCTATCTCTCAAAGCTTAGCGGCCAAGATGCCAAGGGAAAACATGACGATGATCTAATTGCAGAGGTGAGTGCTTTCAGGGCAGTGGAGATCGAATGCGAGGAAGCAATAAAATACGTTGACCCTGGAAAATCCGTCACATACACGGTCTCCATCAGAAATAACGGGAATAGTAAGGAGAATGTAGAGATCCAACTGGGCCCCATGATCGCCGGATGGACAACATCCGTGGATTTTCAGACAATTATACTGCAAGCCAGACAGCGAAAGACGGTTACTGTCACCGTGACAGCACCCGAAGGAGCTCTGGAGGGTTCCCGCTGCGTTTTGGAGATAAAAGTTAATATGCCCTCTGTAGACAAGGTTGTGGACTCGGTATATCTCACTACAATCGTGAATCGGTTCTGCATAATAAGTGCCTCCCTGGAGGATCTTGATTATTACAATCTGGATCCCGGGGATAAGATATCTCTGAATCTCTCCGTGAGCAATCTTGGCAACGGCATGACGGGGGCAAATTTTTTCATGTCTCAGCTTGCAATGGAGTGGGATTTTGAATTCTATTTCGAGGGATTGCCCGTGGACTATATCACACTTGAACCCTTCGAGACAGTTTACCTGCGTCTGGATATTACAGTCTCCGTTAACGCTATCGCAGACGGTATCCCGGAATCACCGGACTTTGATCCGTACCCTGTGATGATCAACATAAGCGGGGAAGAGAATTTCGAACTTCTGTTCCTGTCAATTCAGGTAAGCAGAAAGTCATCCCTTGACATTTTTTCTTCACGTGATATGGAAATTACAGAACCGGGGGCATTCACCCTGTTTCGCATATGCGTCAAGAACGATGGCAATGCCTGGGATGAGATACAACTGAATATCGAGGACATCCCACTTGACCTTTACCCTGCAACGAAGATGAGGAAAACGTGGACGGTATTCTTCTCGGGGGTAACCCTTGATGAACAGATGTCGGCCATCAAGAATGTTGAATACACCGACTTCACGCGGACAGTGGACGCCTCGAACTTAGATCACAGTACATCCTATGAACCAAACAACTTGAGAGAAGAACTCCTCGCACTGAATGAAATTACTCTCAGGATTCCACGAAAAGGAGTAGCCTGGGTGACGCTAACCGTGGAAGTGCCTCGTTATGCCATCGCAAGGGACGCCAGCTTCAATATAAGCTCAATTTGCATTAACTCCCCCGGCCTGGAACTACCGTCGATAAAATCGACGATAAGCGTAAGGAATGCCGATCTCACTTTTGTAGGTGGTATTGAGCTCCCCGAAACCATCGAAACAGGCCAGCTTGTTTCGGTTATGGTCTATGTGAAGAACACGGGAGATATCCGCGCCGAGGACGTGCAGGTCCGCCTCTACGTGGACGGTCAAGCCGTTGCAACAATGCCAATAAAGACGATCCTGGCAGGAAATACTCAGATGGTGGCCTTTACGTGGAAAGTGCCCGATATTTCAGAATGCAAGCTCAAGGTGGTGGTGGACCCGGATAACCTGATCGTTGAAAAGGACAAACAGGACAACAGCTTAGATAAACCCGTGTTAATCGACGGTTCTTCAGGCGCAATGGGGGGTATAGCCAACTGGGTCATGGCCGTTTCCGGTATTATTGTTCTTGGTTTTGTTTTGACTCTGGCGTTTCTGTGGTCGGTGAGGAGATAGTGAGATATTTGTGTTTTTCATCGCCATTTGGGTTGAATACAATCTCGAAATCATAATCCTCATCTGTCTCAACATAACGGCCTTTTAGTCCAAGCGAGACTTCATCGTCGGTCCATTTTGCAAGAGAGGCCTCCTCATCATCAAAGCGGATTCCACAGTTGGGGCAAAAGGGGGTTTCTTCTTCAATTATTTCCTCGCAAACGGGGCAACGGTATTCTATCTCGTATATATCAAATAATTTGACCTCTATGTCCTTGGCGGATTCCATAGCCTCTTCGAGCATCCCAACCACTTTTCCACTCTCTTCTTCCTCGTCCTCGATCTCCATTTCATCCAATTCAGCTCCCAATCGATCAAGTTCACCCACCCATTTATTAAGTTCCACCCCGCAAGAACCGCAGACGCTTTCACCACTAACGAGGGGAGCATTACACTGTTGACATTTTACACCTTTTTTCTCCTCTTCGATTATAGCAAGGGGGTATTCCGCTTCGTGGGATTCGATTTCCTCTTCTTCAGGCTCCTTAGAGATTTCTTCGGATATCTCATATTCTGACTTTTCATCAATTGTATGATCCGTGTCTTCAATCGAGTCCGCTTCCTCATCGGATAATTTCTCGGGCTCTACCATCCGGGCTGCAAGTTCACCTATGATCTTTTCCGTTTCAGGGGATTCAATCCCTTGTTCCAGCACCTTTTCAGCAGCTTCTTGTACAGCATCTTCCATGGAGATGTCCTCGATCTCGTCGAATACCATATCTATCTCGCTAGCCCCCTCTCCTCTCGTTTCTTCAAATTCGTCCTCCTTGTCAACTATAGAAACCTCATCAGACACCTGAACTCCATCAGTCAAGGGTGTATAGCCGCAATGGATGCAGATAGCATCCTCCGAGCCAACATCTTCCCAGCATTCGGGACATACATTCTTATCCTCGGGTGCCTCTACAAAAGTTTCTTCCTTCTTCTTCCCTTTTACTTCTAGCGTGACCCCACAATGAGGACAAAGCTCGCTGTCATCCGGGATTTCCTCTCCACACACCACACAATTGGTACTGCTTATATCTTCAACCTTATGTTCTTCCTTCTTTTCTGCCTTGGTTTCTTTCTTTGGCTCTTTCTTCTCCGACTTGATCTCAATTTTCTTTTCTCTTTTCTCAATCGCCACCCCACAATGAGGACAAAGTTCGCTGTCGTCCGGGACTTCCTCCCCACATTCCGCACAAATGTTGCTTTCTTCATCATCCTTCCCTACCGACTTTTCTTCGGATTCCAATCCACTTGTAGTTGAATCGATCTCCCCTTTTTCCCGATGTCTTCTTCGGAAAACCACAACTATGAAAACAAGATTCAGAATTGCCAATACAACGATTATCGCGATAATTAAATACGTCCTCCATGAGAGGTCTTCTTCAACGGCAGGGCCCTCTTCCTCAACGGCCAGTGGGGCGAATATTGTAAGATGGAGATGATTATAAGGAGGACATGAAGATAAGAGCTCACATCGAACCCAAACAAGCAGAGATGAAGCGTTTTCATGGATTAATACGGGCCATCTATAGTGGATTGGAACGGGTCAATATCCAGGCCTTATACACGGCCATTGTAGTCAATTTGAAGCGGATGGTGAAGGTTAGGTTTAGCGTAAGCTTTCATTCAAAAACAGGTGGATAAGCCAAAAAGATGGAAAAAATGAAGAAATAAGGGAAAAGGGATGTAAAACAGGCAAACTGACGGCCTCAGGTCGGCTTACGATGGGATTAAGGCCAGGGAAAAGAGGTGATGTATAAGAATCATTTTAATATCACTTCATTTATCTACAGTCTCATATAATGAAAAAAAATTCTTGCCCAAAGTCATGTTCATGCCACAACATGATAAACTACAAAAAATAGAAATCCATTGGCGGTGAACATGTGCCTTGAGAGCTCCCCGATCGTTGCATCGTATCATTTCACAAAGGCAGGCGGGATCAATATTGATGTCTTCCCTGAGGTATATTCTCCCCGAGAGGACACGTTTCTCGTGATAGACAATATTGTGTTGACTCCAAATATTCGATTTCTTGAAATAGGTGTTGGAACCGGGCTCATCAGCATCTTTGCAGCTAAACGCGGTGCCATTGTGGAGGGGACCGATATCAACCCGGCAGCCGTGGGAAACGCCAAACACAACACAGCTACAAACGACGTGAACGCACGATTCCATTGCGGTGATCTATTCGAGGGGATTTCGGGTAAGTTCGATTTGATAGTTTTTAATCCGCCATACCTTCCTATTTCCGAAGGTGACAAGCTACAGAAATGGGAGGAGGAAGCCCTCATCGGCGGTCATTACGGTGTGGAAACATCAATACGTTTTCTTGAAAAATGCCCCGAGTACATGAACAGGGATTGCATTATATATCTGGTCTTGAGCTCTCTCGGAGATACTGATAGGCTAACGGAGCGTTTCAGGGACAGGTTCGTTTTCGAGAAAACCGCACACGTTGACTTCAACAAAGAAAGACTTACATTATTTGGGATAAAAAATAAGACGGAATAACATCTTACGCTTCCGCACAAATCACCAATTAGAAAAGGAAAAATGGGACTGGGAAGAACGCTAATTTATATGAGCCCGATCCCTTTCAGTTCGTCTATTATGATATCCACTGCGATATTGATATCCTTGGTATTCTTGGCGCCGGTGCACACAACCTTTCCGGAACCGAATAATAGAGCCACCACTTTGGGTTCGTCAAGCCGGTATACCAGGCCAGGGAACTGCTCCGGTTCGTATTCGACCTTCTCGAAGGAGAGATATACTGCAGCCTTGTTGAGGTTCAGAATAGTATTCAGGTCACCGGTTGCGACTATGTTCTGAATCTCCACTGGAACGTCCTTGGGAATATCCCCCAACTCATCGGGATGTTTTTCAGCGAAAAGGGCCTTTATACGCTCAAGGATAATATTGATGGCTTCCTTGGTTTGCTCGATGCTCTTCGCTCCAGTACACACGAGTTTACCACTGGTGAAAAGTAAGATCGCAACTTTGGGTTTTTTCATCCGGTATATCAGCCCGGGGAATCTATTCTTGTCATACTCTGCCTCAGCGAATTTTTCAGATATCTCGTTAAGGTCCAGAGTGACACCTATGGATGCCGAAGCAACGATATTCACCACCTTTGTCTCTGCCATTTTTATCCCTTCTAAAAAAGTTTTTGTCAATTTTTGGAATTAATTCCTTTATATAGGATAGGCTATATGTATTTCTTTTATATTTGTTTAGTGGCTATATAATGCCCGCATAGCAGATTTAAGGGAACGTTTCAGGTCCCTCATTTGCATTATAAACCGACGGTTATGATCCCGATCGAAGCAAAATTTCTAAGAAAAACCATCTGATAGATTCTCTGAATATTCATCCGGGCTCAGGAATTCATTAATACATAGTCTTGACAAGGAGCGCACCAGTAACAATCATACTCCGAATAATACTGCGAAGCTTGGCCGCATTTTAGGCAAACCGGAGCTTGGGTGGTAGCATGGTGAGATGCCCCAAACGGAGTGGAGACCGGAGTAAGCGGCGCTGGTGGAAGTTGGGATTCCACAGGAGCTTCAGGATTGAGATTTAAAGTTTGTAGCGATGCCGATGCCGGTGTAGGTTCAGACGTTGTGGCTGGAGCAGCCTGGATACCTACTTCACCTTTCTTTTCGGTTTTATTTCGGCCTGAGATTACGAAAATGAAAATCAATACAAGGATGATAAGCAACGTTATTATACCGATAAGAATCCACACCCAGGCACCTATTCCCTGGCTGCCTTTCTCAGATGTATCACCCTCCCTTTCCGTAATGTCTTCGTCAGAATCATCATCAGAATCCTTTTTTGAGGGAGCAAATACCTCAATTGTAATATTTACGCTGGAACTAAGAATCGCGGTGCCGGAATCACTCACGGTCATTGTTATGGTATAATTGCCGGCTTTACCATAGGTCCATTCGACTCCCGTACCCTCATCATCGAAAAGACCATCCCCATCAAAGTCCCAATAATAAATGAGTGCATCCCCATGTATCATATCAGGGTCGCTTGCGTCCTCAGTTGTGAAATTAACTGTAAGGTTTTCGGCCTTTTGTGTTCGATCATCAGCGTCAACGATATTTATCAATATCGGGCACGCCACCGGCGGATCATTGACGTTCTTGACCACAATGATCACGTTGATCCAGTCGGTTTCACCCTTTCGATCTTCTACTGTGAAATTTACCCTTAGCGCACCGACATCAGAATTATCAGGCAGAAATGAGAAATCACCCGAATTCTCATCCAAGCTCCATTTACCATTGTCGATTTCGTATTCACTGAAATTGGTTCCGTAAGTGATTTTTTCCCCTTCGTCATTGTCAATATCCACATCACGGGCCACAATCGTGAAATTCAGCCATTCGTCCTGGACGCCCACCATATCATTCATTTCAATAAATTCAGGTGGATCATTTGTATTGATCACTATTAGTGTGAAATTGTAGATTGTTTTCAGAGAATCACCTTCACTTAGATTCATGTCATCAAGAACCAGTGTAAAATTGATCATCCCGATATTTTCGTCGTCGGGATTCAGAACAAGGATTCCCGATGATGCATTTTCCGAAGACGTTTCCAGTAGAAAAATATCTGAATGAGGCTGATTTGGTCCAAAACCGAAGTAAGGTAGATCCCTGTCGATGTCCCAGACGGAGAAGTTAAAACAACTCGTCATTCCTTCGTAGATTTCTAGCTCAAACGTATCCCTTTCATGAGCTAAGTCCATGGTCTCGAATGTTGTGAGAAATGGTGGATCGTTCGTTGGGGTTACCATAACATTAAAAATATTTGAATCGGTATACAATCCATCTTTATCAGTAGCGCGTACGTGGAAATTGCTCGTACCGAAATAGTTCTCTGCCGAAATAAAGTCCATTGAATGTGTAGACGAATTTATAAAAGCCAAAATATCGGTATGGTTTTCAAGTATTGAAAAGGTTATATTGGCCTTTCCCTCATCGTCGTCGAAGAATTCGTATAGATCAATAAGACCAACTCCTTTTTCGGAATCTTCTCTGAAAGAATAGTGATTATTTGGAATAGTATCGATTAGCTCAGGCGGAGAAACCTGGGGTATGACCTCATATTCAATACTGAGATTTTTCAACTGGAGAATTCCCTTGGATTTTGAAGAAAGTGAAAGAGTAATGTTGATCTCAGATTTATCTACATTCGTATTTATAATATCTTGCAGGCGGGACCTGAAATCGTAATTATCGTCCATTGTTGTCTCTTCCGCATAATCTCCGACATATTCCCATTCCCTATCGCCTTCATTTCCAACATTCAGCGAGGGATCTCGACAATATATGCTCATGATACCCGTCACGTCCACTTTCACATAGTCAGTGGAAATCGAATCGTTAGGATTCTCCGGCGAAACCGGTCCAGCACCCATCAGATATAGATGATCTGAATTATCGATGTAATCTCGGGGAGAATTCGAATACAGCTCAGAAATTGTGAAATCATTGTTCATCATCACCTCCGCTGATTCGTGCCCGACCAACTCCCAGCCACCCGAGCTAAGATTATAGATATATAAATAGGCATGATGTCTCGCAAATGCCATGCCACCGGTGAAATAACCTTTCCCCTCATAAACTACTTCCAAGTCCTCAATGGAAGAGGCATTGATGGTAAATTCGAAAAGATGATAGGGTTTTTGACCGTTCACCTTGAAAGTATTATACTGTATATCGTCGGAAGCGGCAACGTCAACATAGTCCAATGGACCGAATGGCGTATCCTTGTAATTATTTGGGGTCAATGTCGGATCATTACCATCAAAACCACCCTCCCAGGCATTATTGTTTACTACGTCCAGAAACGAGAATGTTCGAGTTGTGCTGCCAGTCAATCCGCGACCTTCAATGACCATGCTGGCTGAAGTGATATTTATATTAGCAGGTAAAGTAATGCCTAAAGTCGAGTTCGTTCCACTATCCATAAACCAAACATCTTTTTGCAAACTCCCGTCGCTGAATGTAATCAGGTTCTCCCGGTCCGTTCTGCTCAACTGCTTTTCGTTACACCTGGAAAGTCGATCTGGTATGAGATAATATGCCATACTTCCCTCCGGAAAGGATCGGATTTCATTGAGAATGGCAGGCATAGCTGGCGCTGTGAGAATCAATAAAATGATGAATAGAAAACATTTTTTCATCATCAATACTCACACCTGATGATTAAGCATACATTATTTTCTGTTCTGAAAACGGGTATAACCATGTTTGAAGTACGATATGATAGCACATTTCCTCGGTCAATTCGCACGATTTACTGGGTATTATCCGCTTCTTCAACTTGAGATTGGTTCGCTTGCAGGGGGGTCACCTGGGGTGGTGTAACTTGGGGTACAACCGGAGCTGGTACCGCTTGGGCCGGTGTAGATTGCGGTACTGCCTGAGATGGTGCAACTTCGGTTTGCGTAACTTGGGGCACAACCGGAGCTGGTGCCACCTGGGTTGGTGTGGCTTGGGGCACCTGGGATGGTGTGGCTTGGGGTACCGCCGTAGTTGATACGGCTTCGGGTTGTGTTAATTGAGATGGTGTCGGTTGAATCGGTGTTTCCGGGCCTGGTCCCGCTTGAATTTGTGCCATGGAGGGTATTGAACCAGGTGGGGACGTCGTTGTTGCTTGGGCTGCAAATTGTGGTGGTGGGCTGGTTTTAGCCCGTCTTACTTTTCTTTTTACTATCTTTCGGGGTGTCCGGCGAACTCTCTTCACACGTTTTATCGGCGGGGTTACGGAGGCAGCTATCACCCCAGCGGTTACCGATGGAGGGACCGGCATAGTCTTGGCTATTGGTACACCCTGAGTTACTACCGGTGACGTAACTACCTCAGGTTCCTCCTGCTTTTCTATATCGAATTGTTCCAAAAATTTATCGGCACCCTCGAAGTCATCGATCTCCACGGATTCCTTCGCAGAATCGAGATATGACCGCAGTTCATCCACATTGGATCTCCCCTCTAGTTCGAAGGTCCCCATCTCTATCTTCGCCTCAGTGATCTTATCTGTTCGGACATTCCTTCCATAGTTCAGTAGTTTCTCTTCCACGGATGTTTGAATACCCTTTATGGAACTGATGGCCTCGCGGTACTTTTCCGCATCCTTCAGGTTCTTGATCACGATCAGTGCGTCGGCCTCGTCCTCAACGCTTATTTGATAATCCCGAGCCTTGTCTATTGCTGTGGATAGTTCCATTATCTTACAACGCAGTGTTTCCGGAAGAGCTCCTTCCATTGCTTCCTCCAATGCCTTTTTCGCCTCAAGGGCTTTATTTTCGGCCTCTTCGAGCTTATCCGCCTCAAGGCGCGTCCTACTCTCAAGCAAAATAACCTCAATGGAACCAACGTCCAATCCGGATTCCTTGGCTTTATCCAACATTTCCTGCAATTCATTTAGTTGATCGATTACTTTCATTTTCTCCTTCTCCTGCGGTGAAATTTCTTCTTCAATAATTGACTCCTCTATCTTCTCCTCCACTCCGGTTTTGGTTCCTTCAGCATCTACCGGTACGGTTTTTGGTGGAAGCGCCTTTTGCGAGGGAACGGGCATGGTTTTGACAGGAAGTGTCTTCTGGGGTGGAGCACTCGTGGTTTTGGCCGACAGAGACACACCTGACGGCGCGTCACACTTGACAAGTGGTGCCTTGTCAAGTAAAGCCTTTGTTTCGGATTCCGTTTTTTCTCCGAAAATATCATCCATTTCTTTTTCCTTCACCATGCTAGTTGCCTTCTCCCCCATTATCACAGCCTGTTGCTGGAGCTCGATCTGCTGTGTTTTAATAGCCTCTATCTTAATAGTGATCTCCTGCTTTTCGGCGGGATCTTCTATGCAAAGCATATCTGCTTCCAGTGCCTCTTTGTGATGTTCCAATACCTTTAGGAGCTCGATTATTTCAACGATTTTTTCCTGAACCTTTACGGACTCCGATAGCTCAGGTTCCGACGACTCCTCCATAGTTAATTCCGGTTGAATCGAAGGGGAGGAAGGGGCTCCCGGAGGGCTCGAAGGTGCTCCCATGTCCCCAGCACCCATCAAACCCGAGTCCTGTGGAGGCATGACGAACTGCGTAGGTTCCGGTGCACCCCGCCCCCCATCGTCTCGCTTTTTTATTCTAAAGATAACATATGCTCCAGCCCCGCCAATTATGATAACCAATAATAATACTATCCATACCCACCCCCCTGTTGACGATTCTTCGATCGGGACCACCTTTCCTTTGAAAGTGACCCTCCCGCTCTCCACCTGTTTGTTGTATTCACCGTATTTTGCCAGTATGACAAGGGTGACTGGAGTTGAGGAATCCAATGAAGGCCAAGTTACCGTCACTTTCACTTCCTCTTCCTTGCCGGGATCCAATCCTTTTATGATTATTTTTTCAAATTCCACGTAATTTATCAGAGTGCCCGAAACTTCAAGTCTAATATCTCCCGGTACGTTGCCGGTGTTCTTAACGATCAGGTTCAATGTGACAACATCTCCGGGTAACATATTGTCTATATCAGTCTGGTTGAAACTCAATTCAATGTCATACTTAGCTTCGTAACCTACGTTCACCGTGAATGAGCCGACCGAGCTTTCGAAGGTCCGTGGGAATTCGTATAGCCGGGCTGTTACTTTCCAAAAATACTCGATCTGGTCAAACAAGCCATCGACCTGATAACTCGCCCCGCCTTTACTTTCGTAAACAAGCTTTAACTGGTCCTCGGATTCACCAAGATATATCTTGTAAGTTGGACCGCCCTTAGTATAGTTGATGTCCCAAAGAAGATCAACGGTGGTCTCCCCTACAATGAGGCCATTGGCGGGGGAAATCAGGGAGACACCAATAAGGGGGCAGTCCGCAATGTCCCACAGCTCTATATATATCTCCTTGTAAGTCCGATCTCCGTCACTGTCGGTTATCTTGAACTTGATCCTCCCTTCGCCGGTTCTTGCATTCAATGGGGGTTCAATGCTTAGAGTTGATGGAGGAATGATTGAAGCGCTGAACAGGGGAATATCCGATGCCTCCATCTCATATGGTTTGCCGTCGATCTCCCAAAACAATAATTCAGAGCTGTCCTCGAAATCCGTAACATAGGTACTCAGATCGAAGAGCTCGATCCGATCGTTATACATAGCAAGGCTGAGGAAGTCCCCCGAGGCAACAGGCAGATTATTCAACACCGTTAACGAATCGTTAAAATAAAACCAGTTCGTCTCGGCTTTATCTTCGTCAACCAGTTTCACCCGGACATCATAATGACCCAGTTTATTATCCTTGGTGGTCACGTACTCCGCAGTAAAATTGGAACCCTTCAAGTGTTCTGTCACCTGAAGCGGCAACCAGTCCGAATTTTTTTCCCAATACTTAATCTCCACTTCCGGTAGTTCGATATCGGTTCCCGATTCTGGGTCCACCGCATCAATCCACAAAGTCGTGGAATTCCCGCGAAAAACGCTCTGGGGTAAGAATGAAAGACGGGAAACCTTGGGCGGATTATTTAGAATCCTTATGGAAGTGTCAAATTTGTCCCAGTTTGAATGACCGCCGTCAACGTCAGAACACTTTACCCTCAAGTCATAGTAGAAATTGGTATTCATTGTACCAGGAAACGTGAAGTTACATATCCACATATCACGAGTTACATTATAATAAGGTGTCGAAAAAATATCGGTCCCCCATTCATTTACGGTGCTAATGGAATACTGAGCCGCAACTGACATCTCGGAAGCTTCGTTCTCGAGATCGTCTACTGCCACCCCCATGAAACCCTGCTGTGCACGATAAACGATGAAGGTGGCTGTTGTTATTTGGGCAACTGGATTGTTGTTCTGGACCTGAATACCGGAGTCCCTTTGTGTCCAAACGCTGTAAAGACCGTTCAATTCCTGAAATCGAACCCTTACGTGATAATATCCAAGGTCTGCCGAATAATCCGGGCTGAATTCCACCTGCCATTTACCATCTTCAAACGTTGGATCGAGAAGAGTCGTCCAGCTCGAATCGCTGTGGAATTTGTATTCGAACGTTGGGATCAATTGCTCGGTGGGGGTGAAATAAGCCTCTGCTTCGCCTATGATGGTTATAGTTTCGCCTCTGAGGCCATTCTTTAGCGGGATAGTAAGCTTTGGTGTGCTGGGAGGGGCAACAAGCCGCCATATCGTAGCCCGGGTATCATCCGAGGCGGCAGCGATCTTTTCTCCATCGGGAGACCAGGCCACCGAATTTATTGCGCCGTTGTGACCGATGAAATTCACATACTCATACCCGTTTGATGCATCCCATATCTTTAGGGTGCCATCCGCCGAACCCGAAACCACCTTTGTACTGTCCGGCGACCAGTCAACCGATAGTACTGTATCATTGTGTCCGTTGAATTTGAGGATCTCTTCACCGGTCGCGGCATTCCAAATTTTTGCTGATTTGTCTTCCGAGCCGGATACTATCTTGGTCCCGTCAGGGGACCAGGCCACGGCCTTGACACTGAGTGGATGTCCGTCTATCTTGCGTATTTCATTACCATTATCGGGATTCCATATCCTAATCTTGTTGTCATCGCCCCCAGTGACCACTTTACTTCCGTCAGGAGAATAATCACCACTGTTCACTTTATTGCTATGATCATTGAAGGTCGCGATCGTTTCTCCGGTTTCTGCATTCCAGGCCTTGGCAATAGTGTCGCCTCCGCAGGTTATGACCCTTTCAGCATTCGGGCACCAGGCAACGTCATATATGAAGACGGCACCGGTCCCATGGCTGAATCCTTTCACGGGGTTCCCGCTGTGTGCACTCCATATCTTGACTCTTCCTTCCGAGTCACCGCTGACCACCTTCGTTCCATCATGAGAGTAAGCCGTCGAAAGAACATTGCCGTTGTGAAGGTCATAGACCACGCGTCCCACAGTGGTTTCCCAGTTCCATATTATCGCATTTCCATCATTCCCACCGGAAACCACGTCTGAGCTGTTGGGCGCCCATGCTATCGCCTGCACGATTCCCTGATGAGTAGCGAAGTTCTTGTCCGCATACCTGACCTCCACGGTCCCACTTGCACAAGGTATGATCATCAGTAAGGGTATGCTTGTAAAAAGAAGCATTACAACAATCGCGACGGGCATCGAATATCCCATTATTCGGCTCTTCATAATATCCCTCTTACCACTATGTCCTCAAGCCGCATATCAAATTTGGGGGATGCATATAATGCGGGCATATTACTGGGGAAACACGTAAGTTAGACAGCGATTTATTATTTGTCAATTTATAAGTATATTTTGTATATTTTGTCATATATTAAATAGATGAAAAACACTGACCGGACCCGAGTGAAAATGGTTTGGGTGGCGCAGGAGTACAATAAAAATGGAGCCAAAGGTGTAATGATGCTCGCCAACAAGGACAGTACAAAGCTGGATATTGCCATAATTAATCTGGCTCAATTGCTAAGGGTCGCAAAAGGCCATCGCTACAAGATTGGAGATCAACTCGATGAACTTTTCATTATAGAAAATGGCGCAATCGGGATCACCGGTAAAGAGATAGTATTCACGGGGAAAACTGGTGATCTGAATGAAAAATGCAACATCGGGCCGAAGACACGGATCATTGACGGCAATGGCCGGATCGCCCTTCCAGGATTTGTCGATCCGCATACTCACCTGATATTTTCCGGCACAAGGGAGCACGAGTTGGATCTAAAACTGCAAGGTAAAAGTTATCTCGACATTCTCAAGAGCGGTGGTGGAATTTTATATACAGTAAATCGTACTAGGTCCGCCTCCGTTCAAGAACTAGTCGAAGAGACGGAGGAAAAACTTGACCGGATGCTTCTTAATGGCACCACCACCGTTGAGGCAAAGAGCGGGTACGGTCTCGAACGGGAGACCGAACTTAGATCACTGAGGGTCATCCGGACCCTGAACGAAACACATCCCATTGATATTGTTCCCACATTCCTCGGCGCCCACGCGATACCCCCAGAATACAAGGGGGATTCCAATGGATATATCGATTACCTGATACGAGACGTACTTCCGGATGTAGTCAATGAAAAATTGGCAGTATACTGCGACGTATTCCTCGAAAAGGGCGTTTTCGGCTTGGAGGAATCGCGAAGACTTCTTAAAAGGGCCAAGGAAATGGGATTGGGGGTAAAACTGCATATCGACGAGATCGAGAACCTTGGCGGTGCGGGTCTCGCAATGGAGCTCGGGGCTATTTCGGTGGAACATCTTGTTATGACCGGAAAAGATGAAATAAAAAAACTTGGAGCCTCCAATATCTGTTGCATATTCTTGCCGGGAACCCCATACTCGCTGATGGATTACCATTATCCGGACTCTAAAGAATTTATCGCGGCAGATGCCGTGGTGGCCCTTGCAACCGATCTCAATCCCAACTGCATGACGGAAAATATGCAAAACATTATTTCTTTGGCCTGCTTCAACATGAGAATGACGCCGGCGGCTGCCATCAGTGCATCCACGATAAATGCCGCCTATGGAATCAATAGGGAGAAAACGGTAGGGTCCATCGAGGTGGGGAAAAAGGCTGATGTCATTATATTGGATGTGGACGATTACCGCAAGATCCCGTATCATTTCGGAGTCAACCATGTACTTCACGTGATAAAGAAAGGTAAGACCGTGGTATTCAACGGAAGATTGGTGAGAAAGGAAAGGACGGTGTGGGTGTTCGGATTTAGGAAAGATAAGGTTATGATGGTTAAGAATGTAAAAAGGGGCGGATGGGAAATGCCGGGAGGACATGCTCATAAAGGTGAAGGATCCCGGGAAGCAGCCAAACGCGAATTCCTGGAGGAGACGGGACATCTTCTTGAAATAATATCGGCCATGGACGCGGAGCACGGAAAGGTATTTTACGGTGTAGTAGGGGAAAAAATATCTGGATTCAACAGCGACGAAATTAGTGATGTTATGCTTTGGGACCAGCTGCCCGATGATCTGAATTTTCCTGAAATTGAATATAAAATATACATGAAAGCGGCTCCCGATAGGATTCGACCAAGCTGGGTTTGACCTAAAATAATTGCCGCGGTGGTTTTATAATACCCGAAAGCTAATCAACGGATATGAAGGGACAGAGCCGGGCAACTATTTTCGCCATAACAGCGGTGTTGTTCTGGTCCACAGTGGCAACAGCATTCAAAATATCGCTAAGACATGTAGATCATCTCCAACTGTTGTTCTATTCTTCGGTGGTTTCAACAATAGTGCTTTTATTAATCCTCCTAGCTCAAAAGAAAACACACCTTTTCTCCGGATACTCTCGAAATGCTTACTTTCGTTCTGCTGCACTTGGCTTTCTGAACCCATTTCTGTATTATGTGATTCTATTCAAGGCTTACGATATACTGCTAGCGCAGGAGGCTCAGACTCTCAATTACGTCTGGCCGCTGGCCCTTGTGCTGCTGTCCATCCCGATACTGAAGCAGAAAATAAATACAAGGGATATTATAGCCGTGTTCATAAGTTTCATCGGAGCGTTGATCATCGGTACAAGGGGTCAGTTCATCAGTTTCGGCAATCCATTAGGATTCGGTCTGGCAGTGGGTTCATCCCTGGTCTGGGCCCTGTTCTGGATATATAACATGAAGGATAAAAGAGATGTTGTAGCAAAATTATTTCTGAACTTCCTTTTCGGATCCGTATTCGCTTTTTTTGCAGTGGTTATATTCTCCTCTGGATCAGATCCAGGTATTAGCGGTATATTGGCTGTGTCTTATGTGGGGGCATTCGAGATGGGTATTACCTTCGTCCTATGGCTCAAAGCGCTTCAACTCGCAGAGAACACTGCGAAGGTAGGGAATCTGATATATCTCTCACCCTTCATTTCGTTCTTTCTTCTTTATTTCATTCTCGGTGAAACGATTTTAACAACAACCATAATCGGTCTGGCGTTGATAATCTCTGGAATCGTGATACAGAAATATCATTTTCGGAAGCAAAATTCCATTAGTTGATGATCAACTGTTGCTTTTCCAATTTATCTGAAATATTTGAGACAACATCTAAATATCGTCTGAAATATAAGGGTTGATCACATTCGTTATAATATAAACGGGGAATACTTTTGGACAAAGAACAAATTATGAAGGATGCCAAAGAGGCTCTTGACGCAGAAAAATATGATGATGCCATCGATATCATCGAGGAGATCCTCAGCGAAGGAATTGATATCGAAGCCCTGGAATTGAAGGGAGAGGTATTTCTTCTAAAAGGAGAGCCGAAAGAGGCTATGAAATGCTATGACAGGGCCCTGGTGGTCAATCTCAACCAGAAGGGAATCTGGAAGAGCAAAGGTATTGCACTTCTTGCCGTGGGCAGGAATGATGAAGCTCGCCGCTCGTTCGACAAGGCCATTAAGATAGATTCCGCTTATACTGAAGGATGGCTCGGCCGGGGAAAGATGGGCATGAAAGTGCACGACTGGGAAATGGCTCTCGAATCCTTCGAAAAGGTGACCGAACTGGATCCAGCCAACGATGCAGGGTGGTACAACAAGGCTAATGTCCTTATAACGGGATTCGGGCGGATGGATGAGGCGGAGGACTGTTACCTGAAGGCTATAGATATCAAAGGGGATTCGGACGAATACTGGTTCAGCCTCGGCATGGCCAGGAAGAGCATGGGCACTATAAATGAGGCCGCCAGGAGTTTTCACAAGGCGCTGCAATTGAATAATAATCATACAACAGCCAGGAAATATCTGAACGAATGCACTGAAATTATTAAGTCGCAGGGTGATGATATATCCGAGTACGAAGATCTACCGGATGCCGCTGAAGATATTCCACCGGAACCCACACAGACCGAAGACGAGGACGCCGAGCCGGAAGATGAGGATGGAATAGAGTATGAAGATGAGGATTCTATGGTAGAGGATGAGCCACCCGCGCCGCCGGAAGAGGATGAGGAGGATTGGAACACCGAAGTAGGGGCAACCGACGAGGAGGGATTCTTCACCGAGTGGGTCGACATGGAAGGAGAAAGTTTTGCTTACGACCCGCCGCCACCGGAAAACGAGGAAGAAGAACCGGAAGATGAAGAAGGTATCGAGTATGAAGATGATGGGGAAGGGGAAGCGGAAACGTCCGCGGAAGATGAACCACCCGCACCTCCACCCCCGTCCGCAGAAGAATGGGGCTCCGAAGCCGTCGGGGCCAGCGATGAAGAGGGATTCTTCACGGAATGGGTAGATTTTGAGGAAGACAGTTTTGCCTTCGATATAAGCGAGGAAGACTTAGAAGAGGAGGAAGAAACGGAAGAAGGCGAAATTTCACCTGAAAGCCCGGAAGAATCACCTGTTGAAGAAGACGATGAGGAGACTGCGGATGTGGAAGAAGTGGAGAATGACGAAATTGGGGCACCCAAAACACCTGTGGAGGCAGATGAGGAACAGGATGAAAAAGTTGATGATCAGGATTCCAGTCAGGCTGAAGACATCGACGACGTGGAATTCATCATCGAGGAGGCGGATTTAGAGGAAGACGGAGCAGATGGAGAAGAAAAGGAAGAGGATACCGAAGAATGATTTACGACCTTGTACCATGCGGGAACGGTCTCCAACGTACAGCTCTATTGGGCATCATCGGGCGGATCATGACGTGAAAGTTACGACGGTGGTGTTTGCAAGTATGATGAGGAAAATATTATTAGAAGATATTTAAATTCAAATATTCCAAATAAAAGGAAAGCCAAGAAATCATTTGTATTTCCTTTTTTGTTTTACGTTTCTTTTCCAATTTTCATAACTTTTAGTGAAATGGTTTTCGTTTGGCAATACAGCTATGGAATTTAAATAAGCGGTTTCAATTCCTTCATAAGATTCGTCCAACAATTGTAATGTAGTGGCTAGATCAAACCAACACCAAGCAGTTCTGATATTATCATTCGACAAAGATAGTGCTCTTCTTAACAATTCTGATGCTTCCTTGTTTAGCTTCTTTTTTATTGAAGAATCTCTATGTCATCTATATTCTTTTGCCAGTCTTATTTTTGTTTGAGCAAATTCGTGTATAATTTTTGGGTCATCTGGATTCTGTGTGAAAAGTTCCGAAAATAGTTTGTGCGCCCCTTTGAAATCACGAGACTTCTTTTTAAGTATTGCAATTTCAAGTTTATCACTGATTGATGGAAATATTGGTATTTCTTTCAATATTTTCATTCCTATTACATATTCTCCCCTTGTAATATAGTTTCTTGCCATTGCTAAATATGGTAGCGATTCTTCACTTTTCTTGCTTTCCTTTATAAAAGTATTAAATATGTCTCTTGCTAATGTAACATCGCTCATATGAAAAGCATATTCTATAACTTGACTTGCTAATGCACCTGAAGATGATTGATTATCATAAACTTTCATCAAATGATTTATGGCATCTCTCTTCTCCCCAACAGCCCAATGGTTTTCAGCTTTTCTAAGAGCGTTAAGTACTTCGTATCTTGGATGAACTGGTAATATTACCCTAAAGTAATTTTTCATATCATCGAAATCGAATATCGGTTCTGGAGATCCATTTTCTTTCATTTTTCTTTGGATTTTTGGAATACCAGTACCCCTTCCCTCTGCTAATTTTAAATCTTTTAGAAACTCACCAACTCTTCTATTTCTAGCAGGTACTGGAGGTATTGTTTGCCCTTTCTCAAAATGCTTTTTTTCAATTCCTGCTACTGGACCCGGATAGCTAATGATTTCCATTCTGTCAGGATATAGATAAATTTTGTTTGGTTCTTGTTGACCATCATAACCTCTATGATAAATTGCATTCACAATTGCTTCTTCCATAGCTTCATAAGGATATGGCACCGTTCGTTCAACTTCGGCTTGTTTATCAATTTTCTTTATTAGTGCCCCCCCAAACTATCCAGATGGTTAAGCACTTCCTTTATTTGATGATTCAAGGGTCCCCTATACGTTCTTTCTTCTATTAAGTCACCTCCAGCATCACCACCGAATTGTACTAATTCAATTCTAGCACCTTTGAAAAATCTATCTGGATCTTCACAAAAAAACAATAACCCTATGTTCAGTGGAACCGAATGAGAATTAACTTTTTTAACTATTCGTAGTTTTTTATACCATTCTATAAAATCACTATCTCCGTTTCAATATATTAATTCACTTTGTATGTTACGTAAGAATCGTCTTACTAAAATAGGGGATATATCTTCAATCATTGTTTCTAAGTTCTGTCGATCATCGAATGGTACTTTTGCAGCTAATTCCATCAATTGAGTTTGTAAATTATTTTTCGCTTTTATTGTTTCGGCCCCTATACGAATATAATAAAAGTATTTGCTTCCTCTTTTATTTACTTCTGATGGCGCTTTATAGGGCCTGGTATCTCCACCAGGAACTTGAATTATTAAAATTGACTTTTCTCGATATTCAGTTGGCCACATTATGGGTTGATATTCGGGAATAATCCTTTTACATGATACGCGTATTTCTTGTTGTATTTTCTCTAAATCAAATCTGTCTAAACCTTGAGGTGGTAAAACTGGTCTTCCTTGTTTATCGATAATTCCTAGAATAATATATCCGCCATTTAAGTTATGAAAATCGTTTCCAAAAGCGCAAATTGTTCTTATAACGGCATTTTTAATATGTTTCGTCCAAGATGATTTATATTCCATTCTGTTACTCTCTACGTTCCTTTGGTTAATTACATCGTCTAAATTGAATGGTAAACTCAATGGACTTATCATTTTTATTCCTCAAGTCGGAATTTAATATTATTTCTCATTTTTCTGTGTAATATCAACAATAATATTTAAATTTGAATGGTCATCTAAGTTGGATAAGGAATAATCTTCGTTGATTTGAATTGTTCTATTTCAAACTTTTTTGATATTCGCTTACTCTGATTTCGTCCTAAACATTGGAAGGTTCATTGCGTTTTCGTAAATATTTATTGATCTTCGTAAACTGCACTACGAAGCTCTGGTCTCCACTATATTAGTGCAGAAACATTCATCATATATCATTGGATCGAAGCACGATAAAGTGCATATCGTTACCCCGTTCTCTACTTCCCCTCTCTCCCGTGCCCCCCCAAAGCCAAACACTGAGAACCGCTGAACAGCTAGGAATCACCCCCGCAGCCTTCACTCCGGCGAGTCTGTCGTAATTACCGGGGTGGTACTCCCCTTGCTTCTATTAGAGGGTAGGGGAGCCGGTTTTTTGTGTTCAATTTAGGTTTCTTTCTTGCTCTGGATTTCGAAGATTCTTTAGAACGATATCTTGATACATCAGAAATAGTGTATCATCTCGATTTAAGTTGGAATTCGATCAATTTCGCATCTTCTTCCGAAAACGTCCAGAAACTTCTACTTAGCAATTTACCAGTGTCTTTTGATGGAGCCATGAAAGTTATCTTCTTTTCTTCCAGGTAAATTTTTCTAATCTCTGGTTTCCGAAATACAAGTGATTCAACTTTCATAACATAGTGTTTATAAAGTTTGTAAAAGATGATATGATTAATCGGAATCATGGCGATACCAGCATATGGAATTTCGATAAAATACAAAACATATATTAGAAAGAAAAATATGAGAAGATTTAGCAAAAGAATAATAAGGATTACCTTGACTAAACCAAATTTTTTATGGAATGCCCCTGCTAATACAACGGTATTCCCCTCAATATCGATTGCGCCGTCTCCGGAAAAAGGGGTCCCAGTTATTCTCCATTTCGGACCAAACGTTATGTGATACTGCATATCTAGCCACCAAGGTCTTTTTAAGAAATGGGTTTATACATTATTATTCTTATGAAATATTTCTCCATTTACATTCAATCATGGTCACTGAAAATTATTCCCATCTGATTGCTCCTTTGGAAGTATTGTGTTGGCAAATTTGTTTTCTCTTTCTTTTTTCAGACCTTGAGATAGAACTATAGACAAGGAAGATTCGATCGAACGTCCGTGAATATAAAAATCTATCAAACAATCCGGGTCTTCGAATACTGGATCAGCAGTTCCGAGGCCAGTTTTTTTGGATTAGTGAGAATAATATTTCCATTGAGAACTTTCGAGATCTTTTTTGCAGCATCGATGAATTTTTCATCCTTGACCTCGAGTAGAATAATAGTGAATTTCAGGGTAGGTATCTTCTTTAGCTCTTCTGCGTAGGTGAGAGCGTATTCCATGCTCTTTTCGAAGTCTCCAGCATATTCACGTCCATTGGCGGTATACGCTTCAGGCAGCCCGTCAGTTATCAGATAAATATTCTTTTTTGAGGTCTTGGAATCCCGCAGAAGCTCCCCTGCAACCTTTAACGCCTCACCTGTATTTGTAAAACCGTTGGGTTCGGAAGACCAGACTTCCATTAAGTCCATGACGTTCACCGAGGTATCGAATGAAACCAGATCGATTACATTATTTACGTTGGAGTTCTTCACAGCCTTGTACAAAGCAAGCACTGCCCGTTTCGCCGCTTCCATCTTCCTGTTATCAGCCATGGAGCCGCTCTTGTCGAATGCAAGCACCACGTGCTGCCATGATCCCTTCTCCTCATCATAAATATAAATATTCTCATTGTAAATGTGGTGGCTTTTCGGATTGTTTATTCGGGATTCCACCATGGACCGAACAATATCCATCCGGCTCATCTCGTTTAAGCTTCTCATCCTTCTTGTGTTGTATATCCCGGTACTTACGCCTCCCCCACCGAATTTCGAAGCATAATGGGATGGAATGTTCTTCACCTCCATGGAGAAAACTATCTCGGAAAATATGTCGATGAGGCGTGACGTGATGGCGATCTCGTCTCCGTCCTTTTCCACAAGACCCATCTTTTCAAGCTCGTCGGAGATCTCTTCCTTGATCTTCTTCAGAGGCGATTTGCTCATCTCCCGGTACTGGCGGTTCATTTCTTCTCGTTCGTCATCGTCCAGCTCCCTGACCTTCTTGCTTTCTTCCTCCTGGATCTCCTCCTGCCTCTTCTGCTCCGCCTCCAGCAGCCTTTCGAACTCTTCCTTTTTCTTTTTGCTTTCTTCACGGGTCTCCTTGAGTTTATCTTTCAGTTCGTCAGCCACCATTTGCTGCACTCTTTTCTTGAATCTCCGGGGATTGAGCATCTTCTCCCAGGCCGCCTTCAGGGCCCCTTTCATTCCACCGCCCATCTTGTTCTTAATAACCTGAGCCATGTCTGGGGATGACGATATCGCCTCGTTAAGATTGGATTCCACGGAGGCATAGGGCGAGCGCATGGCCCCGAAGGAGAGCATAAACTGGTAGGGCGGCGGCATGTCGTGCCCCGGTTCCACGGGGTGAAGTATGTGCAGCTTTATCAACAACCATGCGAAGAAGCGAAATACAGCACCGAATATCTTAACAAAAGTTTCCTTGATCCTGAACCATAACCTGCCTAAGCGACTCACTTTCCGCCCGTATTTATCCAAATCAAGAAGAATATCTATCAGGCTGTCTTCCTCAATGCCCAGATCCTCGAGGGATATCATATTCCCGATCTTCGAGTCGCTCAGACTGGATTCGAATTCGTCCCGCCTTGACCGCTCGCGGATTCTTTTATATGTATTGCTAAGGTTCTTCCTTTTCCGGTCATAACGGTCCGTAAGGAGCTTCTTGAAACCCTGGGACTGTTTCTCGAGATCGGATCGGATCTTCTGGATCCGCTTCGCCACGGTGGAATTTTTATCCTTGGCAACTCGCTTCAGATAATCATCCATGGCCCCGGTTCCCTTTGTGGCCATCTCGATTATCAGCTCCCGCTTTTCGTCGTTGGTGAGAAACCAGTCCTCATCCAGGTCATCGCATCGCGGAAGTTCGAACATTTTATCTCCTTCGGATCACAACAGTGGGAAGAAGTTTTTCCGTAGTAAAATTACTCTTCCTCGCAGTGAAAAACATCTATGGCTTTCATGAAATCGAAAACGCTCCGAAACAGTTTTTTGCCCCTGTAAGGACCTGAGAAGCGTTCTTTCTTGATCACGTAATCATAGAATGAGCGGAATCTGCCGTATCCATCCCTGGTCTGTACCGCCTTGCTTAGGATTTTGGGGCTAGCTGCCACAGTTTCGATCTCTTTTAACGTCTTTTTACCCTGGAGTGTGTTTGAGGATAGCTTCTTTTTGAAAAATTCACACCAGTATCTGCGCCCGGCCTTGTCCAGCGAAACCTTAGTATTCTCTTTTACGAATCCCTCGATCAACCTCTTATTTTCGAAAAAGGACTCTCCACCGCGAGCCCGGATACGACCCATCATGGCATCAGTCACACCCCTTGTATAAGCGTCTATGGACAGCGAGGAACGACCTTCCATTATCGAGTAAGCCACCGTTCGCGTCACGATATCGATCATTGTACGATTCGAACCCACCTCAATGAACTCGTAGATATCACCACCCTTTCTTCGCCATTCTTCTACAAGAAATACTGCAGCTTCAATGAAAATATCGGGTATGAATAATCGGTTATCCTTCTTTTTCAGTTGCAAATCGATTATCATTCGATTTTTATAGTGCTCGGAGTTGTAGCCTACGTAAATATTCGACAAGCGGTCGTTCAAAGGTTCGTTTATAGCGTCCAGATCATTGAGATTGGAGGTGGTGACCGCGATGAATGACGCAGGGAAGGTTTCCCTCGATTTCGCAGGCGTGACCGTAGCTTCCTGAAGCGCCTGGAGCAATACGTTCTGAGTTCCATGGGGTAATTTTCCTATCTCATCTATCAGAAGCACGCCTCTGTTGGCCTGGAGGAGTTTACCCGGCTGGATGACCAGGGGGGAAGTGGGATCGCCTATCTCTTCAAGGCGGTGGAGGTTAATGGTGCCAGTTAAGTTATCGGGAAAGACTTCGGGCGAGCCCTGAATTCGGGCAAAACCATGACCTTCTCTCATGTGGAAAAGGTGGACCGGAACCTTCCCTGGGTCTATCTTTCCTGGATCAAAATCTCCCGTTTCCTCGAACATAACTTTCCCAAATCGAGCCTTGCATGTCGGGCAAGGCGGGACAAGGCGTGAAAATTTCGGGTCAGCAATACTGAAGGGTGAGTCATGGACCGGACATCCTTCCACCGCATATATTTTCGGGGGAAGTAGATCCATGATATCCTTGATAAGATTGGTCTTGCCAGAACCTGGCGGACCGAAAAGAAGAATATGGTTTCCCGATAAAAGGGCTGCTACTATCTTCTTCTGGACGTTCGTGTCCAGAATGGTGTTCGGAAAGAAGCTCTGATAGGTAAAGGCTTTACTTCGACCTTCTTTCTTGTGCTTTTCCAATCGGGTAGATATAGTCTTTTCGAGAGTATCCAACGGGGTTTCCGGTTGGAAATTATTTTCAATCAATTTTTTTAATGTAAGTCCTTTTTCTGCCATGAAAGTTCCTCCTATCCCCTGCCTGCCATCAACACGAGATGCCTACAGGCCAGGCGCTGAAACTGGGAACAAAAAACCGTTTTTTTTGAGCATACCTTAATAAAACCAATACTATATTATGCCTCCCCTGATTAACGACCTGACATATAATCTCCAGGTCACAATTTCCGATCCACATATCATAAATACCGAATTTTCAATCGAAGGAACCTGTGATAAAAAATGGCAAACGGTTACATTATCTTTTTTGGATTAATCACTGTTTACATGGCAGCGATTATCTTTCTAAAGAGAACTGGTTACTTCGATAAACTAAATATGTCCTTGCTGGGTCCGATTCTTATGATCAGGACTCAAAGAGGAAAAAAAGCCATCGCAAAGATAGCAAAGCTGAAAAGATTTTGGAAATGGTTCGCCAACATTGGCCTGGGTATTACCTATCTATCGATGTTCATGATGTTCGGGGTACTAATACTGAGTACCATTGGAAGCACCATGAAGGAAATTGAACCGGTTCCCGCCAGTGATATTCTGGTAATACCGGGAGTAAATAACCTTATACCTCTCAGTTACGGAATTATAGCATTGATCATCGGTATCGTAGTCCACGAGTTCTCTCATGGCATCATGGCACTGGTGGCAAAGCTGAAGGTCAAATCCATGGGTGTTCTTATGCTGGTTGTACCCATAGGTGCATTCGTGGAACCAGATGACAAGGAATTGAAAGGTACGACCCGGATAAAGAGAATGAGACTATATGCCTCGGGACCAACAATGAATATTGTGGTGGGTTTGATCTGTGCGTGTATCTTTTCGTGGGGAATGATGGGGTCGCTCACAGTGGTGGAAGAAGGTGTGATGGTTTATTCCCTGACAGTGGATTATCCTGCTGAGGAAGGCGGGCTGGAGGTGGGTATGCTTATAACCGAATTGACAGTTTATAGGAATGTAACTGAAAATAATACATCTGTCGATACTTATAGAACCCTGAATGAGAGCGGGGAGCTATTCAACGGTTTTTCCCAATATGATAAACTGGACATCGAGCTTAAAAAAATTAAAAAAATATCAAATGACACGTTCACCTGGCTTGTAAATCAATTGGCAGGCTCTAATTCAAGCTTTACGATTACCCACATTGCCGTCACGGACCATCCCTCATTTTCCGATGGTCTTTCGGTTCTGTCCGACCAGGATAAGATCGATATTGGAGTATATTATAAAGGCGATGGGAAAACATTTTCGAATATCACTCTTACGGAAAAATACCGCCACACGAATGAAGAGAGGGATAGGGGAAAAGGATTTCTCGGAGTTGGCGTCCAGGATCCTCAAAAGATTATCGAAACACTCCACCGCCCCATCGCCAGTGCCGATTCGCCAGGTGAGGTGGGTTTGAATCTCGTAACATATTCGATCATGCTTCCCATGAATACCAAGATGATGCCGTTCCATTCCCCTCTCACCGATGTGTATGAAGTTGGTGGATTCTGGTCATTGATAGGAGAAAACGGATTCTGGTTCCTGGCAAACACATTCTATTATCTCTTCTGGTTGAACATACTTATAGGAACCTTCAATACATTGCCATGCATACCTGTGGACGGCGGTTTCATCTTCAGAGATACCTTTGCGGCAATTCTTGAGAAAATGGGTAAAAAGATCTCGAAGAAAAAACGTGATAGAATAACTTCGATAGTATCTATAACGACCGCTCTATCCATCGGTTTTATGATATTGTTCATCATATTCTTCCCGCGTCTGCGTTGATTATCCTATCATGCATTGGGACCATTAATATTATATCGGCCATTATTGTATCTACTGGCAGGCTGTAAATGCTTAGAAGTCATTCCATGCCCATTTGACAATATGCGGGGGTACCCGAGTTTGGTCTAAGGGGCAGGGCTTAGGACCCTGTGCTTAGTGCTTCGAGGGTTCAAATCCCTCCCCCCGCACATTTTGCTACCAAAGGGAGAAAAATGGGCGGAGGCAGTCGAATCTATGATTCGACGGAACGGAGTGGGAACACGCACATTTCCCGAGCGAGGGAGGGAAATGTAAGGGGGCAGTTGCATCCGAAGACAGACTTGTCGAGGATGCAACGGAGCGAAGTGGGAACACGCACTTTTTCTGAGCGAAGGGAAGAAAAAGTGAGGGGGCAGGTGAATTATTAGTTCACCGTAGCGAAGCGAGCACCCGCACTTTTTTCTGCCAAAAGGAGAAAAAAGCAAGGGGATAGCAGAGCCCAAAGGGGTCTGCGGAGACCCGCACATTTTGCGGTGTGCACCTACGCATTTTAAAACAATTAACCGGGAGATCAAATGAAAACCATAGGTCTTATTGGCGGTATGAGCTGGGAGTCAACTGTTGAGTATTATCGCATTATAAACCACCACATAAACAGACGGGTGGGGAAACTACATTCAGGAAAGATAATTATATACAGTATGGATTTTCAGGTGATAGACGAACTGCAGCATCGAAACCAATGGGAAAAACTGGCCCTTATGATGGTAGACGCCGCCAAATGCTTGGAAAATGCCGGCGCCGATTTGGTGGCCATTTGCACAAATACGATGCACAGGGTGGCAGATGAGGTCGAAAATAATATAAAAATACCTCTCGTACATATTGCAGATTCCACCGCACGAGTAATATTGGACAAGGGATTTGATAGAGTAGGGTTGCTGGGAACCAAATTCACAATGACCCAGGACTTCTATAAGAAACGGCTGAATCAGTTATTCGGTATTGAAGTCATCATTCCCGAAAAAGAGGATATGACCTTTGTACACAGGGTCATATACGATGAACTCGTCCGGGGTCAGCTAAAGGATGCATCTCGTCAGCGGTTTAATGAGATCATAAAAAAACTTGCGGGGAATGGAGCTCAGGGGGTTATACTGGGATGTACCGAGATACCTCTGCTCGTTAAACAGGAAGAAATGAAAAAAATTTTATTCAATACCACACAGATACATGCCTTGGCAGCAGCAGAACTGGCCCTGTTACCATAAGATATTCATTTATCTTTCCCGGTCCCCTGCTCGATCCAGTAGGTCAATGGTGGATAGAAGATCTTTTTTACCTTGGTAATTTTGTCTAATGTTGAGCAGCCCGTAAGGAACATGGTGGTCTTCAACCCGGAGATCAACTTATCAAGCATTCGACCAACCTCCTCCTCGCTCTTCATGGCAGGTTCCAGCAATACTCTTCCCAGACCCACCACATCCGCACCCATGGATAATAATTTGAACACATCCATGCCGTTTCTCACACCACCCGTTGCAATTATTGGAAGCTTTCCATGGGCTTCGGACACAACCACGGGTGTAGGGATCCCCCAATCCCACAGCATCTTACCCATTTTTCCGCTGCCATCATCCTCTTGCATGCTCCTGAAGTATTCAACCGCGCTGAAACTTGTGCCGCCCCTGCCCCCCACATCAATTGCGGTCGCCCCTGCGTCCCGGAGCTTTAATATCGTGTCAATGTCGATCCCTGCACCGGTCTCCTTGATAACAATCGAAAAATCATTACAGAGCTCCCTGATGATTTCAAAACCGCCTCTGGCTAAGGTTTCACCTTCGGGCTGGACCGCCTCCTGAAGATAGTTCAGATGAATGCAAATGAAACTTGCTCCAATCATATCCAGTGATCGCCTGATAATATCCCTGACTTCATTCATACCCCCACTTCGAGAGGCAATTATTAGCTGTGGCATCCCTATATTTGCCATTAGGAGAGGAATATCGAATTCACGGACAACAGAGTAGGTTGGAATCAATCCTTCGTCCTCGAGAGCCGCCCTTTGCGACCCCACACCCAATCCAACACCCATTCTTGATGCTGCACCGGCGAGATTTTCATTTATTTTTATCCCATCCCATGTACCACCGGTCATAGCAGCGATAACTAGCGGGGCCTTCAGTTCCTCTCCCAAAAATGTCCTACGTACATCGATATCGACTTGGTCAATATCAGGGAGGGCATTGTGTACTATCTCTATGCAGTCAAGCAGGTTCCATGTTGCCACCGGGCCCTCCTCGAGACAGATCTTGATGTGGTCCTCTTTTCTATTTACTATTAATTTTTTTACAGCCATATTCTCGCCCTGGTAGTAATAAATTCAAGTCCGAATCAGTGTACCGATTACAGGTTCCCCCTTTACGGCGGATTCCAGCCTTCCGGGAACATTTCCGTTTATCAGAAGTACCTCCTTACCAGCGGCCATTTCAGCGATCCTCTCCGCCTTTCCATACATGGAACCCGTAACATCAGCTACTTCGTCGTCATTACTGATAAAAATGTCTCTTAAAAGACCTGAAGGGGAATTCTCACGGATGTTCTCTCCCCTTGTACCGTTTGAATTTTTCCCGATTATTCCGTCTACCGCGGTGACGAATATTATCCGCTCGACTTCATCCAAATATGAAAGAACTTTCATCACGTCGTCCCCCGAACATATCGAAAAGCCCAGGTCTTTATCGGCAATCACGTCACCAAAGAGGACCGGCATAAAACCCTCTTGTAAAAAGCTAATCATGGCTGCAATACCCTGAGGTATCGGTGTAATAATTCCTTCTCCCTCCTTGTAAAGTACCGCTTCGGGGGGAAGGGAAATCGGGTGAAAGCCTTTTTCAAGCAGAAGTTTTTCCACGAAATGGTTCAGTCTCCTCATGTCCCTCCTTATACGTGGCACAATGGTGAGATAATCCCCTCCACCCAGATTACCTCTATGTATAGAATGCTCCCTTGCTAAAATATGACCGAAAGACCCCGCACCATGTACCAGGATCGCACGATTATCACGAAAAACGGCGAGGCCGAGTTTCAACTCTTCTATCAGTCTAGAGGCGGTATCCTCCCTGAAAATCTTGTCCCTTTTTTTTTTATTGGTAATGACACTTCCGCCAAACTTTAAAAGCAACATACACATCCCCAATAAATCTAAATCTATAAATATTAATTGGAACAAGTAAATTTCAATAAAATATTTTCTTTCAGACGGCTCAGTCAGAACTAGACATTCGCTCGGAAAGAATATATATATTAAGTGAGTTTACTATTACCGTTAATACCAAGAGGACTCATCCATGGCCACTAAAGAATCTAATCCAGGCGTCACCAGCCAGGTTCTGAACCTCATCGCAATAATCGTTCTGATCATCGTAGAGGTATTTTTTCTTATTATGTTCATTAAATTCAGGTCGAATGAATTGGGCGATATAGGGGAGGGGTTCCTCGCAATGTGCGGATTGTGCATGACCGTCCCAACTTTTGCCATCTATCTACTGGTGTGCAGTATTATCACTCTGACAAAAAGGGACATCTATGGAGAGAAACATTCATCCGCCATTCTGATAGGTTTCATCCTTCAAATGATTGGAATTTTATTCCTAGGTGTTGGATGGGTTCTATTCCCAGTTATGTTCGACCCTGATCTCGTCATCCCCCTCTGGATGGGCATACCGTTCATTCCCATCGCATGGGGGTGGTTCCTGCAGATGAAAGAGGTGGGGGGCGGAAAATTTGGACTTATTGGGGCCTTGGTCTACACATTTGCTAAAATAATATTTATAATCGGCTGTATAATGGTTTTTTCGCCAGGGGCTCAGGAAATCAGCCAGGGCAATCTGTTCATACCGATTATCGGAGGAGTGGTTGCTGTCTGTGGTCTCAGCCTGCTGCTGGTGGGTGAGATACAGTCAATGGGATGGATGAAAGAACACCCACCCTTAATCGATACACAGCAGCGAGCGATTATGCAAGGACAGCAACAGCAGATTATGATGCAGCACCAGCTTCTGGAAATGCAACAACAACAGCTTATTGCCACGCAGCAACTCCAGGCCCAACTGGGAGTGGGAGGTGCCCCGCCACAGATCCCGCAAGCGTCCCCTGGAGCCGTCCCCGATAAAAAGACCTGTGTGTCGTGCGGCCAGCAGGTTAAGGTTAAATACAAGATATGTCCGTTCTGCGATCAACCAACATAGAACGAATCGAACACGTAAGAACCGGGCATGACATCAATGAATGGCAGGGGCCACGGTATGATTTCAATTTGAGGGGTACCTGAGGGGATATCGTTGAATGCACTCCCGAAATCGAATCACAAATGTATATGGCAAGGAAAAACTCTCGCCATATCCATTATCTTCTCGCTATTCATTTTTCTGCTTCCATCGACCCTCAGCCCGACCTGCCAGGCATTACCTTTCATAGGTAATAGTGGTTATATCATCACAATGGAATTAAAAATTGAATTTACTACCGCAGAATCAGGCGATATTTCCTTTTATTTTGGAACCACGGAAAAAAACAACATGAATATAACGGCACCCGGGGACCTGAACCTCGATTTTCGGATATTTAACAAGCTTGACAGCCATATTGTGCATAGATATTTTTGGGAAAAGTTTTTTAGGGACAATTCTTCGTCCGATCTCGAAAATATTAATATCTCCAGGATCATCAAAGGAGTATTGGATCCGGGAGACGATATACATTTGACAGCCCCAAATATCACTTTCTACACGGAGCGTCGGGAAATAGGTATGGAGCTTAGAACCGGGTTCGGCGTGGGTGACGGAAATTCCAAGAGAGAATATTCCTACCTGGAATTCATGCATGACAACGATCTGGCTAGTGAACTGAACCTCAATAATCTGGAAAAGAAATACTGGCAAGGGAAGGATTATGCCTGGATACAAATCGAGATCGTCAGTCAGGATCCATCATCTATGAGTTTCGAGGATATTAGTCTCGATCATTCGAGAAGCAGAAATGGAGAAACTTATCGATTGGAAACAACATATACAAAGTTCACCGGAAGCAACAATGAAGTAATGGTCCATGACTCAAGTTTAAAATCCCCGTCACTGTTATTCTACGTATTTTGCGGCACCATAATTCTCGGGTATCCCTTACTTTCTCTGATATGGATAAAGAAAAAGTTCAAAGGAAAAGGCCGAATATTACCTCTAAGCACAATATCGATCTCGGTAATGATCTGGGTGGGATATTTTTATCCTGATTTTGCATTCTATTCCATCGGAGGACTATCATACTATATCTACCCCGTAGTATTCTTCGTTATGGTCCTCTGCTGCTCGTGGATCAACCTTTCTCCAGATTCTAAAAAGGGGTATAAAAAGATGAAGGAAGAAGAGGAGAAGATCGAAGAGATTCCAGTAGTGGATATTCCACTGGTCAATTACGTTCACACCACGGTGGCAATACCAGATAGTCCCGATGGAAGGGATCAATACCAGATATTGGGATTGGAAGAGGGGGCCACTGTGGAAGAGATAAAAAAGGCTTACCTGAAAAAAATTAAAGATTACCATCCAGACAAATACCAGGATTCACCGGAAAGGATAAAAATGGCAGCGGAGGCGGAAGCCGCCATCATTAACCAGGCCTACGAAAACCTTATGAAGGTTCATAGTGAGAGGAAATGAACGATTTCCGACATTTCTGATGGGTCCATTCCATTGTAATGAATAATAAAAATCGAAACAGGGAAAAAAGATAATAAATAAAAACAAATAACATTATCCATACTATAGATGAGTCTAATCAAAGTTAATTGAGAGGAGTGAAAGAATGAGAGAAAAAGTCTTCGTGTGTATCATCTGGTTGATGATGTGCACAATCATGTTCACCGGGTGTTTCGAGGTGGACATCCCAGCGGATAATGCCGATGGATCATATAGATTCGATTCAGTTACCTGGAATCGAATGTCGGCAGCGAATAAAGTAACCTTCATCGGCTTCGATAAGGAAACGTATCTTGATGATTATTCTTATCTTGCTTCAATTCCAGCTTCGGTTTTCTACGATTCGGCCAGCAGCAACATATATTCACATCCTTTACTCTATTATAACGCTCCACATGAAACGGAAGATCAAACGCAGAGAACATTGAACGACCACCAGGGACTCTCATACTTTATGGACGATTATCTTACCGTAGCCGATAAGCTCGATATCGTCGAATACGTGAACATGAAAGACTCGGATATTGCCGATGCCAAGAAACTCTGGGGAGAAAACTCATCCCATGAGATATCTCGAAAGGATCCTTACAATACCGCCGCTGACATTGCTCTCTATAATTGGGAATACAGCAAGAACGCCGTACTGGTACCGATAAAGGAAGAATACCCATTCGAGAAGATTGAAACCAGCGGTTCAGTCATCGGTCAAACTCCTGACAAGCAGGTGGAGAAGATTACCTTCAAGGGAACGAAGGAACCAAGCCCGGTGCAACCTAACGACCACGATTTCGACATAGAGGAAGGTTACAAATACGTAACTGCTCATATGATTTGGGGTGAGGATTGGACTCCTGAGCAGATAAGAAAACTAATCGAGAGAGGGAAAGATCCCGATATGCAGCTATTCGACATGGAGATCGGTCAGGTAGGAGCCTCTGAGGAATGGAATGTATTATCCGGCCCACAGGAACATATTGGATCATATATCTACCATAGTGGAGATTGGAGAGCATCGGTAACGTATATGCCTACAGAGCAATTACTTTCACTGGATGAGGATATGGACGCCCTTCAGGAAATAATGAAGGATCTACAAAATGATACTGTTGAATCCACGGAAAACGAAAAAGCGGTTGGACCTTTACCGGTAATTGAATATCCAAAATCTGCATCGGGTTCCGAGGCAAAATACACAATAGATATAACGATCTATCCTGGAGTCGATATTCCATTGCCTGAGCTCACATCCTTTTCGACGAGAAATGCGGAGTTTACCCTGGAATCAGACGATCCCAGCCAGAAACTCGGTCTTATCATTAATGGGCCTTCGGGAGCTGAGATTTTTGCCGATATTTCTGATAATCAAGTCAAAACAGCATTAATACCGGAACTCGGAATAGGTCAGTACGCGGTCAGCGTGGTGAATCTTAATGATGTGGCAAAGCCCACCGATTTCACGGTTTCATACAAATGGGAGCAAACAAAAGCGATCACAGAAGGAAGGGCCCTGTGGTCCGCTTCGCAGGGTGCCGTTATCGGCTCCATGTATAATGCGCCCCTTCTGTACACGAAGATGGACTCGGTGCCGGAGTCAACGAAGAACGCCATGGACACCCTGGGTGTGACAGAGGTCATTCTCGTTAATCGCGAAGGATATGCCTCAGCGGACCTCTCCGAAAGAATAGAGGACTGCCGCTCGATATTCCAGACATCCCTCGAGGTTGCAGAATACAAGGATGTAGGTAAAATATATAAATTGATCAAGGACCGTTCCGCTCTCAACGGGACGTGGAGCAATGACGTAGTTTTTTCCACGATCAACGCCTGGAATCCTTGGTTGGGTGGTGTCAAATCGCCTGAACAGGAAGAATCAGGCGCCCTTTACATTGGACCGGGAGCTTATGCTGCGGCTCATCATGGAACCCCACTGATCATTTTGGACCTTTCGGAACCCCTATCCTGCTCACAGGCATGGCATAATGAATTCTGGCGATTGGCAGCGCAGAGCAGACGGGCGCCTTCCGTGGCTTGCATGGTACTTACCGGGTTTCAGGTATACGATTATCTGGCTGAATACGGGTTTGACCTACCAGATAAACAGGAATCCATGCTCACGGTTGCAGGGCAGTTCGATATCGGCACTGCATGGGATCGAATGTTTACCGAGGCAGCTTATCCCGGACGAATAATGGGGACCCCTGTGGATACTTCATACTGGGTCTCTCGATCCATATTCTACCCATACATGATATATGCCAATCCAGGCGTGAATCCGGCCCTGGATGAACATGGCGGAAAAAGGATTACCGGTTCATCTTCGACCCGCATTGCCGGAAGACTGGTGATCACGGAAGATGAAAAAGAGATAGAGGTAACAAACCCCGTTCTTGAGACATGGGTTTCCTACCAGCACAAATTCAATGAACTGGCCTCTGAATACTGGGGGTGTCCCTACACCACCAGGACCGGGATCACTCCGTTCTTCACAGATTCACCCGATGAGATAGATAAGGGGCTGGGAGGAAAATATCCCGACATAACCACCTCGGAAATCGTGAGGTATTACAGTGAAAAGGGTAACTTCGATGAGGTATTCACCACGAATTTCGATAAAACCATGGAAAACCTGAACCGGGGTGTGATAATGTGGTACGAGGTGATGCACGGAGGCTCAAGCGGTGGCGGCGTTGTGGGATTCTGGAACGAAAATCAGAAAGAACCCAACCCCTGGCGCGGATATGAGGAGAACGGCATCCCTCTGGTCAGCATTGGAAGCGAGGGAATAATCGAGGAGAATCCCCTTCAAGATCTCACCCGCCTGCGAGGTAGTACGGAGGATCCCGATGTGGTGACAATGAGCAAATATTACGGACTCGATCTGCAGCCAAGCACCGGACCCAAATCAGATATGGGTGTTATTCCGGAAACACATGATGGAGTGATAATCGCAATTTTACAACAGGGGCAGACCGGTCATCAAACCGGATACATGTGGGACGACGCAATGGATAATATCCATTCTGTTGGTTTCTCCGCCGGCTCATGCCTCATAGCAAATACCTATCTTCACCTTACCACCATGCGCCACGGCAGCGTCTTCCAGATCATTGACCCGTGGCTCACCTCGTGGTATTCGTCCTTCGCAATGGAAATGTTCGCAAAGGACCAGGCCACCGGTGGATACACTGTTGGCCAGTCTTACGTAAGGGGAATAACCCATGTGGGGATCCAGTACCTCATCGACGGTTGGTGGTGGGATATTTTCGAGAATCTTGTATATTACGGCGACCCTGACATAGTTATGTTCACACCCAACAATGCCTGGGAGAAACCAGTGGCAATGGAAGAGGGAACCTCCATAAACGGGCATAATTTCTACGGGGCGGAAGAACACTCTCACGCAATCGGTGGGATCACCATCAACTGGATCATCGTATTCATCCTGCTACTCATAGGGGGAATCGCAGCAACAATCTATATAATTAAGAAGAAAAATCGGGGACCGCAGGTTAAAGAGGGTAGTAAAGACAGTAAATGACGCTAAAGCGATGGGATCCATCAAGGTGATATATTGGTTCAAGAATACACTTGTACTTTGTGTGGTTTTTCATCGAAGGATTTCATGATTCTGAAAAAACACATGAAAGATACTCATGGAAAGGATATTAGCCAAGGTATATTCTCTCACGGTCCGAAAGAAAATAAGAGCGTAAGCTTTCGGGGCGATACCAACGAAGCTTCTCCTAAAAAAGAGTCAAGCAAGGAGACAAAATGGGAAAAACCCGACGAGTTACTTTCTAACCTACCAAAAGATACAAAGAACGCTTTTGATAAGATGCTGATGACCGGTCTTACGAGATGTATGTTCTGCGGGAAGGAAAACACCGATCTTAACAACATGGTGGCCCATGTGATGAAAAAGCATGGCAAAGAGATTGAACAAATGCAGGGAAATCTCGAAATCATGCCATCCTCCCAGGACATGAATGAACTGCTGGGCAGCCTAGGAGAGATCACCTCCATGCTCATGGGCCAACTGGGAGGAAACGGGGAGATGGGTGAGGAGAATAATATAGAGAAAATGTTCACGGCCATCATTCCCAGTAAAGAGGACCCGGATATTTCTGGAGATGGGGAATTACCCGACATCGACGGAATAATGGAGATCGCTCTTGAAGTAGGAATGAAAGCAGCGGGGGAGATGCTGGGTGGCGAAAGGAACGAGTCGGAGGGGATTGATGAGAAAGGGCTTTTCTGGGATAAGGGCGGCACCGAAGAAGTACACACCTTTATCACAGATGACGAAAAGGTCGTCAAGGAATGCCCGGAATGCGGGAATTTTATAAAAATAGGTACTCCGGTATGTCCCTTTTGTAAAAAAGAGATCAAGTGACCGGTCGAAAGTAGGAAAAGGGGTTTATTAAATGACAGTTGAAACACGAGAATTGAAGTTCAGTACGAAGGGTGAGGTACAGTTGATAGATATCACCGGCAAGGTGGCGGCCGAACTTGAGAAGTGCTCAATAACAAATGGAATCGTAAACATTCACGTACCTGGTGCAACGGGAGCCATTACTACCATCGAATATGAACCAGGATTATTGGCAGACTTCCCCGATGCTCTCGAACGGCTGTTTCCCAAGGGATTGGTGTACGAACACCACCTCCGATGGCATGACGGAAACGGCCACTCCCACGTGAGGGCTTCCATGCTTGGACCCTCTCTTACAGTTCCCTTTAACGATAAAAATATGCTGCTGGGAAAGTGGCAGCAGGTAATATTCTGCGAACTCGATGCAAGACCAAGAGACAGGACAGTCATTCTCCAGATAATCGGAGATTGATTATAACTGCTTTGAATTTCTTAAACTTATCCAATTGTGCAAACCGAGTTTTATTAACTGGAATTACCCATTCTTTATTGCTACCTGAAAAAAGCTACCACTAATCATGTATTTTTTCGTCCAGGTCAGACGGTTATTCCTTCAAAGGAAATTATTACGGTCTTAAAGACCGCGCCTCTTCTTCAGCACGACGAAGACCACGATGGCAATCACGATCAGAAGGATAACTATGATCAGTGCCTGATAGGAATTTTCATCAGTGACGTCAACCTGCACCTGCTTGGATACATCATTATAATCCACGCTTATCTTGATATCGTGGACGCCGGCTTCGGCTTCCCAGGTAAAGTTAACAACCCATTCGGCACCTGCAAGGAGGAACTGAACTTTTTCGGACTGCCCTGCCACTTCAACGTCATCGATCAGTAAAGAAACGGTGAAGTTCTTTGCACCGGAACCTCCTTCGTTCCTTATAGTGGCAGTGATGTCAACTGCCTCTCCTGCGCGGGGTTCGAGGTCCGATAGATCGAGCTTCGAAACTATGAGATCCGGCGCAGTAATGGTAATCGTATGTATCGCTATCACCGAGTTATTGGAGTTATCCGATACGTTCAGTGTAATCACATAGGTACCGGGTTTTCCGTATTTTATGGTAAGGTTCACCCCAGTTCTTTCGGACTCCGCATTAACAGCTGTATCGTTGAAATCCCAATCGAACTTAAGATGGTTCAACTCATCCATATTATCAGAGGTGGTATTCGCGTTCAGGAAGATATCCTCGCTAACCTCGGCCTTAATATCAGCCACAATCGTAACGATGGGTCCCTCAGTATCCCGTATATTTATCTCAAAGGATGCCTTGTTCTTGTTTCCCACCTTATCCTTTACGGTCAGGTTGACGGTGGTATCTCCCGCATCCCGGAAAACGTGTTCGATGGTTTTGCCGAAGGACTCCACACCGTTATCGAATTCCCAGAGGTAACTGCCTGCTGAGTCAGGTATACCGCTTCCGGCTTCATCATCCGATGCACTGGTGGCGTTCAAATCGATAATACCGGATTGGTTTCTCTCCCCCATCGCTGTTTCAATTAGAAGTTCGCTGGATGGTAGGATAGGTGCCTTAGCGTCCACTACTATCTGCACCTTGCTGTCCTTGATGCCGTTTACTGCTCCCGCACTGTCAAGTAGCGTGAGTGAAACCTCATAGGTCTTCGTGCTACCCTTTGCCAATGTGTAGTTGTGCGTGACAAGTTCTCCGTAAGCGGAATTTCCATCACCGAAGTTCCAAGTGTAATTTATGATCTCGCCTACTTTGTCAGTAGAACCGGTGGCATCGAAGGTGATATTCTCGTAGTCATCCTTCACCACTGTGTCATCAGTTGCGGAACCAGCAAAGATCTCATCGTCGGAATAATATGTTTTTTCGTTGATGGTGACGGTGATATTTGCTACCGGAGCCTTTTTGGCAAAAACCTCAAGCGTGGTTGCGTTCTTGATCACTGCCTGGTTGGGTATCGCTTCATCATTGTCATCCAGCGCGAGATTCCAGTTATCGTCTTCTACAGTTACTATCTCGTAGGAGGGTCCGAAGATCACATCATAATCCTCTTCAAGATTACCCAGCCATACCTTGTATGCCAGCTGGTCCGGGTTATCCAGTTTCTCGGTTTCGTAGATCATGGAGGTTTTTATACGCATACCTGATATATTGTCCACACTATTGTTGAAATTGTAGAGGGTGACAGTATAATTGAAGGTCTGACCAGTTATGATGTCGGGATCGAATGCGGTATCGTTCACCTTGAAGAAATCATCCGAGTAGAGGTATTCAGGACCTGTCTTCTCGAACCAGCTCTTGAAGACGAGAATCTCGGCGTCGCTAAGTGTCCCGTCGTCATTACCGAAGCGCTCGTCCGAGTCGATCTTCATTTTAAGATTCCCGGGACCATCATCGATACCAGGTACCAATGAGTCTGAATTTAGCTGCCAATCCTTGACCACTTGAAGGGTGGAGAAATCATCTCCCTGAACCGTTAGTTCGATGGATATAATCTCTTCGACATCCTTGTCAAACTGTGGGAATATCTCCAGGGAAGGATTGCTAACATTAAGTGTTATGCCGTTTTGGACGTAAGGACTATATCCCTCTGCGTCCAGAATGATATCGAAGGTGGAAGGATAGAGTTCCAGTTCGAAATAATCGTCCGTATCGTTGAAGGACGTGATGATCTCGCGATGAGTTATTGTATCGTACACCTTAATGGATAATCCCTCTACGGGGTCCCAGGTGCTCTCATCCTCCGCATATCCGTATATAATAAATTCCAGCTCCCCTTCGTCCAACTCGAAATCCACAGTCATGGATGTATTGCTTACACTCACGGTTTTTATCTGCACGATATATCCGTCATTCTCCACTGTGAGAGTGTAGGTTCCGGGGAAGACCTCGAAATCGTAGGAAGCGTTAGCCCCCGTTTGGTTTATTACATAAGAGGTATTCGCGCCATAAGTGGATGCTTCGTAACTGAGATTCCCCTCATCGATACACTGGAGTGTGAGATAGGTGCTGTTCAGTGTCTCATTTACAGTGCCATTGGGGTAGGTGACATTACCGGAGATGGTATAGTCGAAGCTGTATTTCTTCAGTTTCAATTCGACGTTGGTACTATCTCCCTTCAATACCATGACTTCCGTATACCCATCCCCAAGATCGTAATAACCCTTGGAAGAGGCAGATATACTGAAAAAACCAGGGGTGTCATCAAGCCGGTATTTTGCATCATCCGGAGTGACTGTTATTACATTCCCAGTCTGGAGATTCCTTATTGAAATAGAGGCTCCGTTGAGTGGTCGATTGGTGTCGCTGTCTTTGACCCTAATCTGTAGACGTGTCTCATCGGTTGGTGCTTCGTCTGCAACCAATGCCGGACTCAAAAGGATTACTGATAAGAGTAACACTAGAGCCAATATGGTTGTCTTCAATCCAAGAAATCGTTTTTCCATTCTTTTCAACTCCCTATATATTTCCAATTTTTCATTGTTTCATATCTTGTTAAGCGGTCATCGCCATTTTTGCCATATTATTATATATTATGTACAATTGACAGTGAGTGACCTATTTTTCCAGCACCTAAACAAAAATCGTTTATATATAATTTTTTCCACCAATACAATGTATGCTTTAATGAGCGGACTAAAGGTCGGCGGCCTTTTTCCCGGTTTAAAGGGTCAATTTGAAGGCTTGTCAAACGATACCTGAGCAAACCCAAGTACATTTCTATATGAATCAACCAGCATCCTTGCGCCGATTATTATGGCACCCATATTTAAATATCAGTTTTTTGACTAAACCGGCTATGACCATGTGGTACGGATATGCCGCCGTGGCCTTGCTGTGCTATGGATTGCAGGGTTTTCTCTACAAGGTATCCGCAAAGAAAGGGTGCAACACTGCCGTAACAATGTTCTTCTTCATGAGCACGGTGACAATCTTAGCAGCGGCTTCATTTTTCATGTTCGGTGAAAAGATAAAAAGCCCCGGAGCCCTCGTTATTTTATCCATACTAAATGCCATATTCTTTTTCATCAGCACATCCTGTACCATGGAGGGATTGAAGATCATTCCTGCCAACGTGTTCTATCCTGTGATTCGTTCCAGCACGGGACTGGTGGTTTTATTCTCTCTTCTGTACTTTCACGATTCTCTCTCATCATATCAGTGGATAGGGATAGTACTCTCTCTCCTGGTGATATTAATTCTCATGGGAAAGGGTGAGAGAAGGAGGATAGAAAGAGGAATGCGCTTGAAGGCGGTCATACTTCTATCTGTGGCATTTCTCGCCACTGCCACGGTCACCGTGATAGTCAAGTTCGCCTCTTCTCTTAAGACCCCTCTGGCATTTATCACATTGTCATACGGTTTGAATATATTTATCTCTCTAACTGCTGCAAAAAATTTTAAGGAGAAGGGGGGAAAACAAATCACAAATGCATCTGTGATCATAGGTATCAGTATTGGTATTGTGAACTTCTTTGGTTTCATCTCGCTTTTGCGAGCCTTCGCTTTATACAGATTGTCAATTATAGCTACTCTTGTCGGTCTGTCATTCATCGTACCGATCTTGCTTTCAATGATATTCTACAAAGAGAGGATAACTGTAGCCCGTGTTACAGGTGTCGTTCTTGCAATAGGCGCAGCGGTCCTTCTTGGAATCTAGGAGAAAAAAAAGAGCTTGGAGGATTACGAAGAACGCACTACGAGTCTGGTAGAAGTTTAATTTCATTTTCAGGGATATTGTGTTGACGTACAGTTCAAAGATTACCCGAATTCTATAGTGGTAAGGTTTGCCAGTTTCTTTATCTCAGGAGGAAGTGTTTCCAGGTTATTACCTTCCAGGAGAAGTGTCCTCAGCTCGGTGAGATTGGCTATGCCGGGGGGCAGGTCGGTTAACAGATTATCCGACAGATCGAGGACGCGAAGGTTCTTGAGATCCCATATTTCGGGAGAAGGTCCATTAACCGGTTTCCATCAAGGTGAAGGACCTTCAGATTCTCAAGATTACCAATTCCAGCATGTAATTTCGATATTTTATTTTTTCCGAGGAACAAATATTTGAGTTTCTTAAAGGTCCCTATCTCGGGGGGAAGGTCGGTCAATTTATTCTTTATCAGATACAGATCTTTCAATTCCTTGAGTTTTGAGATCTCAGGTGGCAGCTTTTCCAGTTGGTAATATGATAGATTCAGATGCGTCCATCCGGCCCCAGCGGCTTCTTCGATACGCTTCAATGCTTCTGTCTTACCCATGGAATCCCTCAGATTCAGTATCACAGTCCTCTAATATTTTCCCCAAATTGCGTTCATTCAATAAGAATTATTTCGTCATTTTTTCGAAGTATCTGTCCGTCAAGATCACCGGGCCCTATGTTATTTCCCTTTCGAACCAAGCCTAGTACCACTATCCCTTTCAAAGCTTTTGGGGATTTACCAATCTCAGGGTCCAACACCCGGCGCTGGTGAACGTTTGCACCTCGACTTGTCGTCAACAGCTCCCCGATCAACTCAACACTGTTACTGTTGGACACAGCCACAGCCATGAGGTTTCCGCTGGTAAGAGATGGTGAGATGATCACATCCGCCCCCGCTCGTTTTAGCTGTTTGATGTTCTCGTGCTGACGTACCCGGGAAATGATCTTTATCCCTGGATTGAGGTCCTTTGCTGTAAGAGCGATAAGCACATTCGTATCATCATGAGGAGTTGTAATGATGATGACTGCCGCACCATGGATCCCAGCCCTTGTGAGAACATCCTCACTAGCGGAATCTCCGAGAATTCCTGTAGCTCCCGCTTCAGCGGCCTCTTTTACATTGTCTTCCTTTTTATCGATGGCTATAAGCCGGTCATCATCATAACCCTTATGGACCAGCTCATTCACCGTAGCTGCGCCAGTGCTGCCGTACCCTGCTATAATCACATGTCCCTTCAACTTCTTCAAAAGACGGTTCATTCGGTATTCCTCCCAGAATCTCTGTATCACGAACTGGTATGCCGTTCCTATAAAGAGGACCCAGACGAGCATCCTCACAGGTGTGATGATAAATGCGTCAACCATTCGAGCCCTTTCCGTTACAGGTACGATATCACCGTATCCCAGTGTGGTCACTGTAACGATTGTAAAATAGAGTGAGTCAATGTATGAAAGATGGCCATCGTAGCTATCCTTGATCTCATCTTTTTCAAGACCCCAAAAGATACCGGCCACCAGAAGAAGAAGAATGAAAATAAATACCAGCCTTAGGCACAAGACCTTGATGGGGGAAGGTTCCTTTCGGTAGAACCTTTTTATGATGGTACCGTCCTTTTTGAAAAACAATATGATCCCCCTTTGAATTGCCTAACAGGCTTCATTATGTATGAAACCTACCCGGGTATTTATGCTTTTTGGACTCACACAATTACCACACTATACTATGATTTTCGTTTTATCGAGCTCGGTGGGAATATGATGACAGTATTATGATTATGCGTATGATTTATTCTTTTGCATTCATACCCACCGAAACTATAAATGACGGTTGATTTATTACCCCCGGGATGAAGAACATACCTACGATACTTCTGGCCCAGGAACTGTTGGACTTTGCTTTCCACAGGGCTTCGAAGATTACAGTGGATGACAAGAAACCCTATTTCAGAATAAAAAAGACCGAAACCAGTAAAATAAAATCCGTATCGGACCTTCTGGATTCGAAACTATTGAAGATGATCCGGTCCTTCCCATCCTTCGATAATCTGCATCCCTTTGCTGCCGAAATGATGGACATCCAGTTCTCCATAGACCAGATAAGAATATCCCTCGGTCGGGCGGATGGGATAAGAAAAAGTATAAGAAGCATCTGCGGCAAGGCTCTCGTAAGGATCAAACGGTCACGTAATACGGAAGAGATCAAAAGTATAAGCAGATCGGTGTACGGTAGGGTGTCGTCCCTCGTAGGTAACATCGATGATGCCCTTGTTCTGCTCTCGGAAGTAAGAGAGGTTCTTCGCAAGATGCCTGATATCGCAAGTGACGTGTTCACGGTTGTGGTGGCGGGGTTTCCAAATGTGGGCAAGTCGGCTCTCGTTAATGAACTCTCCACGGCAGCACCCGAGATCGCTCATTATCCTTTCACCACACACGACGTGATAGTGGGACATCTCATGCGGAAGGTACGCAGATTTACCGAACGAATACAGATCATAGACACCCCTGGTATACTCGAGAGACCACCGGAGGAACACAATGATTTCGAGAAGCGTGCCTTCTCCGCTCTCAAGTACCTCGCTCATGCCATTATTTTCGTAATGGATGCTTCGGAGTATTGTGGTTATCCATTGAAAAGACAGGAAAAACTTCTCGATGCAGTGGAAAATTATTTTGGGGAAGTTCCACTCATTCATGTCGTATCTAAGACGGATGTAGAAAAGGATAGGAGCGAGTTATTTCTCACGAAAAGAAAGGAGAAATGGCTTCTTGTGTCCAGCTTCGAAAAGATAGGGCTGGATGAACTGAAAGAGAATTTATTCGATTTAAGGAATGAATTCAATAGCGGTATCCAATGTCCCTCAATGAATTTTGATGATGACTTAAAATACATGACGTGAGGGGCCCTGAAGGAACCTTAACATACAAAACATAACTGGAAAACACATTGTTAATGTAAATATATAAACATAATATTAGAAACTACTAAAAAAGACGTGGTTAACTTTTTATATAGTTTAAAATTATGGCCGAACTACATTTTACTAGAAGTGGTGAAAGAAAATGGCTCGAATCAACATACCAGGTCTTATCTACCTTCATTTTTTAATATTATTCTTTGCGGCCCTATCAATTCTTGCATTGAAGGATGTGAATTTTTCAAATCATTCTGCAGAACCCAGTATAAGCGATATGCAGGGTTGGATTATGATATTTTCCTTTCTTTGTTCTTGTACAGTTCTATTGGTCATGTTCATTCACGGTTTTGCCATAAAGGACCCCAAACTCGGGATTCTCGGTAGTATATCACTTTTTCTGATCTATTCCGCACTATTGTTTATGATAGGTCTAGGTCTTTATCCCAAGTTAATCGAAGGTGTGACGCCCCTACAGATGACTTACAGGATGCTCCTGGTACCTGTGGCAAGCGCTTTCATCCTCCTGGGCTCACTCATATTTATCGTGATAAAATTCCCCGACAACCGCGAACGGCGCTGGTTCATGATGGCAATAAGACAAGAAATGAAGAGCCCATCGAGAGGGGTTTGCCCGGTTTGCGCCACGGTGGTTTCCATGAAGGCACCCCGATGTTACAAATGCCAAACAAAGCTGCATTGATCTTTTTTTGCATGTGATCCCATGATCTCGATCACTCTGGCCGATAAGGAAGAGAATGAAATTTTGTCATATTTTTCCATGGCAAAGGAAATTCTAGATCAAGGTGGATTGATAATCTATCCCACCGACACCCTTTACGGGATCGGCGCTTCCATTTACAACGAGAAAGGGATCGAAAAGGTGTTTCGGGCTAAAAAAAGACCGCTAAATCTTCCCCTTTCAGCAGCGATTCATGCAGCATCTCAGATCTACCGGTTGGCCATGGTGGAAGGAGAAAAGCTGAAATATTTCTTAGAAGACCTCTTCCCATCAAAGACTACGGTGCTGCTCCCCAAAAAAGAGGAAATATCCATGTCACTCACTGGCGGGAGCAATTTTATCGGTGTCCGTGTACCGGACAGTATGTTCACGAGAAATCTGCTGGAGCATACAGGTCCAATCACGAGCACATCAGTAAATCTCCATGGTGAATTGCTTGAGCCACTTTCAGGTGATATCGAGAAAATGAATGAGATCATAGCACATGCGGATCTGCTTATCAAGAGCCGTGGGCTGGATGAAAAATTAACGGAAAGCAAGGAAAGATCCGGCTCGACCATAATCAAGATCGTCCACAATAGTATCGAGATCATCAGAGAGGGAGAAATGAAAAATACAGATATTTTTTCTATTACGAGAAGGTGGGGTTTCGAATTAGCGTAACCTGTTGAGGAAACTCCGAACGACTAGTCCGATTTTTTTAAAAAAAGGTTTTATATAGAATAAATTATTTTAGCTACCTTACCGCAGATATAGCCAGCCACTATCTCTATTTATTATGGTGATAGGTGTATTGGTTGCACTTGAAAAGCTGGGTCTATTGGCACGGCTTGAAAGTGTGGCGAGCCAGCAGGGTCGCCTTTACTTGACAAGTCACCACTTGTCCTGTGTGACACGCCATCAGGTGTGTCTTTACCTGAAAGGGGGAAGAATAAAATGGCAAATATAAATTATGATAACCGAACGATCCAGGTAGTTGACGAATGGTATACACAGCCAGGTTTGAAGGACAAGATAGCCGAGATGTTAGCCTCCGGCGACTATAAGATTACAAAATATGGACAAGCCATAGAAGAATTGGACCGAGAGATGGAAGGAGCAGAGGATGTCTCATGTGTTTTACCCGCAAAGACGATCATGGGGCTCACCAGACTTGTTTCGAAATCATCCCGAAGCACTGGAGATTATATACGTGAAGCTTTGAAAATTTACCTTCGCTCCAGAAAATTTTAATATTAAAACTAAGGGTCTAATTTCGGCCAAGTACTCTGAATCAGACAGAAATCGAACTTCATAAGGAAAGGCAATCCTTTTACTACTGGAGAGGAGCCTTTTATGGAAGTTTATTCTAGAATTAATTACCATTTATCCAGTTCCAGATCTTTGAGCAAGTTGTCCAGGCCCTTTTCGTTATCCTTGACCGGTTTAGTCGGTTCTTTGTCGTTTATCGGCTGAGCGGTTGGGGGAGTAGCTGGTATTGCCTGTTGCTGTGGAGCCCCGGATACGGGTCCAGTTGTTGTTCGTGGCTGTTCTGTCGGGGCGGCTGCAGGTGGACGCGTAACAGGTTTTGTCGCGGCCCGTGGTAATCCCGCGATAGGAGCTGCGGGAGCTCCGGCCACCGGTCTGGTTGTGGCCCTAGGCAATACAGGTGAAGGAGGAGGTGCCACAGGAGGTCTGACAGGAGTCGTCCGTGCTGCCACCGGCGGTGGGCTCGCGGGAGCAGGGGGTGCTGCAGGTGATTGCCCCAGCGCCTCCTCCGCACTTTCGATCTTCAGAGCCGCACCGAAGGAAGGTCTCGCACCACCCAGTTCGAAATTCCCCGCACCAGCCAGCATGTCCTGAATTGGTGCGGCATCCTTCATATCCTCTCGCACCTCATCCAAGTAATCCTTTTCCCACCCCTCAGTGGATACGTTCTCGTATTGTGAGTAATCCACATCCTTCCTCTGCCACCGACCATGATCTTTAGCCAGTGCATCCTGTTGTGCCTGGAACCGGACCCTCTCCTCTTCCTCGATTTTCTTCTGCTCTTCTTTCTTCCGCTCTTCTTCCGCAGCCATTCGAGCATCCTTTCTGCCTTTCATCTTTATCACTAGTATGACAAGAGCGATTAGGACTATGATGAACGCCGCTGCTCCGATTATTGCATAAATAGCCCAATCGGGTAACTCGAAACCCTTCTCGGGTTCCACGCCATTTTCTTCAACATCCACCGGTTTATCAATAATCTCCAATGATAGAATCCTTGTCTCGTTCAATCCCATGTAAAGCATGAGGAACTTCAACGAATATGCCCCGAATTCCAGTTCGTCATCTGTACTTAAAGTAACCTCTATAACTTTAATATCCCCTTCATCCACGCTCACTTCTGAGACCATATCCACGCGGGTTGAGAGGTTCCCCTCCACTTCCAGGTCGATATCAAGGTCCCGGTTGCCGGTATTTCGTATGGTAAAATTGAATTTGTACTCCTCACCCCTGATCACCTTCACGTTTGGTTTGCCCAGAATAACTACAATATTATAAATCGGAATGTCCTCCACAGAAAAATGCCAGATTCCGGATAAACAAAGGCCATCCTGGATCCCATGACTAGGGATCACCTTCCAGTAATAATCTGTGGAAGGTTTAAGGTCCTTAATAAGATACGAGGTTGCACTTGTGGTATGTATCACCGAGAGATTATTCATTGAGGGACCCCTGTATATCTTGAAAGTAAGAGATTTGTTACCTGGATTGGTCATCACTTCCCACGAAAGATTTATCTCAAGAACACCGAGGCTTGTATCATTGACAGGAGAGAGGAGAACGACCTTTGAGAGATAAAGGAGAGAATCCACAGTAAAGCTCCACATTCCATCGATGCAGATACCGGCCTCCTCGTCATCAGAGGGGATTATTTTCCAGTAATAAGTCGTCATATCCGTGAGATCCGTCAACTCGTGTTCCATGGCATTGAGATTTGCCCTGATCTTTGGTGGATTAGTTTCTTCCCCAAAATAGACATCGAATGTGATATTATTCAGTTCGTCATCCACGTCCGACACGGACCATTTCAATGTAATGTTCCCTTCGGCAGAGTAGGCCTCATCTTCCGGGAACAGAAGAGTAGCCTCAGGTACATCATTCACAGAATCTATGCTAATCGGAATGTCAACCGGCTTTCCAAGAGCACCGCTTAGCTTTTCCCGTATTGTGAGATTCAAAACCGAATCACCGAAATGATCCTTTTCCTTTGCTGTAACGTTGATTTGACCGGTTTCTGTAACATTGATCTGAAGGAACTCCGTGGGATAGACCAAAAGAAACTCAAGAGCATCATCTTCCGCATCTTCGATATAATCTAAAAGTGAGTACGATGAAGTGAAATTCATATCCTCGGCCATGTTCACTGCCGGAGGTGTATCGGTCCATACCGGTATGTCGTTCACACCTGATACGGTGACCTTGAAGGTGTTGGAATCGGTGGAGAGGCCCTTTGTGTTGGTGGCCACAACCTTGAATGACTCATTCCCGGTCCAGTTTAGTTCATTCGTACTGAAAGTTATGGTATAATTTCCCATTATGACCTCGATATGCCCGTCAATCGTCGACGGGACCAGGGAATAGCTCATCTGGAGGGGGCGATCCCAGATATCCGAGAAGTAATCGGTGACGTTGATCAGTTTATTAGCGGTGGTATCTTCCAAAAACGTGAATGTATCGGGAACAGGTGTCGTCAAAGCCGGTGGTATCGTGGCAATGCTGGCCACCGATGTGTAGTTGTATCTCGTATCCCTTTCTTCCAGCGCCCAGTTCCAAACCTCCGCCTGATCGATTATACCGCCCAGGAAGTTACTTTCAGTGCCGGGATCGCGGCCGATGTTCAAAGGGTTTGGATTTGTCAGATCCCCAACGCCCACGGGTGAATCCGCTTGCATTTCATAACCTTCAACGAACAACTTGAGGCCGGTGTCCGAAACAGGATTCACGGACATGGCAACGTAGTGCCATCCCCCATCGTTCAATACTCCCTGAAGAACGGTAGTGCTTAGGGTTGCGGAATCGAGACTTCCATCTGCGTCGCTTGAAATGGTTCCGTACAGAACACCTCCTGCCAGGCCAAGTGAATAATACACGTTTCCGTTCCTTTTACTCACTATAATACCATCAGCATCCGTTGTCTTTATCCAGGCGGAGAGGCTGAAGCTGTCTCCGGCGCCAAAGTTCAGGGAAGCATGGTTTGCTACCTCGACGTAATCATCAACACCGTCGAATTCAAGCGCACTTTCTATGATCCCTGTTGCCCATTGGGGATCCTTGTCCCCGTCCCCGTTACCGGGGTCGGCATCATTCAACACTCCAGTATTATCCTGGTCTGATGAGTCACCTGCAGCATTACCGAGATCTTCGTTGAATGCCCATCTCCCTTTTAGTGCGATCTTCCCGAAGTCATCCCGTATCTCCTCAGGGCTAAGGGCTCTTTTGTAGATTCGGAGCTCGTCTATGGTCCCGTTGAATCCGTACGTGTCATCCACCTTGTGTCCAATAAACAGTTTCTCCACACTACTCCCGATGGACTGGGGTAGAACTCCATAGGTCGGACCGTCCGCCGGGGTGCCATCCAGATATATGTGTATGTCGTCCTTGAACGTGACAGCAACATGATACCATCGGTCTGTACCGATACCCTCACTGCATTTTCTGGTGTAAGTATTAGGACTGGCATCTATGGCAAAATATAGACCCATGCCCGAATTCCATTTCAGCAGGTAACCTGGATCGGCATCGGAATGCTTTGAAACGATGGGCCTCTCAAACCCTTTCAGTCTGAAATTCAACCATGCGATGATGGTTATCTCGTTGGTCATATCCAGGGATGCATCGTTACCGCAGTCCAGCACGTCATCCCAGCCGTCGAACATCATCCCAGTATCGGAAATACCGGTTCCCCATGCCTCTGCCGTGTCCGTATTGCCCACCGCACCCACATCAAGGGTCCCATGATTATTGTTTGGACTATCGTCCTGGGCATTTACCCCGGTACCTTCCTCAAAACTCCACGAACCCACTAGATCGGGATCTACCCTATTGGCGAGTCCGACCGAAATTTCACCAGTACCCTCAACGGAGACGCTGTTAACCTCGAGCATTTTCACTATACCCGGACCTAAAGTTCCCATGACCATCAATAAGACGACAGTAGCGATAATCAAAAAATTACTTCTCGTTCTCATGCCAGCACCTGTATCCAATATTAAAATAAAACCGTTTTTCATTGGAAAACAATCGGCTCATCATATACATTAACTTAAATAAATATTGTGGGATTTCTGGACCGGGATTTAATGAAGGAAGAAATCACCAATTAAAAACAATTTTAGAAAACTCTTTCCTGGCTATCAAGGTATCTCCTTTTCCTTCACCTTCTTTCCCTGTTTTCTTACAATCTCTATCTTAAGATATCTATCGGTGCCCTCAATTGGGAGAATCATCCATTTGTTATCAGATTTGAGAAGCTTCGACGGTTCCGCTGAATCGCTTTTATTTATTTCACCCTTTTTTCTCTTATTGGATTCTTTAGTTTTGATGGATTTTTTTCCTTTCTCTTCCTTAATGGTCCCATCCACGATGGTGCACATTTTATCGGCTATTTGAGCCACCCTTTCATCGTGAGTAACTATAATAATAGTCTTCCCATATTTTTCCTTCAAATCTTTGAAAATACTTAGAACTTGTTTTCCTGTTTCAGTATCTAGTTCTCCAGTTGGTTCGTCCGCTAGGATAAGTTCGGGGTCGTTTGCTAAAGCCACGGCCATTGCGATTCTTTGTTGTTCCCCACCGGATAATTCATCGGGTTTGCTCCCTCGCCTTGATTTCAAACCCACAAGATCTATAAGATAATCCACTCTAGTCGTTCTCTTTTTACCGCCCACACCAGCAAATCGGAGTGGAAGCTCGATATTTTCCCATGCATTCAGGGTGGGAACGAGATTGAAGAATTGGAATACAAAACCCACCCCATCCCTCCTGTATTTCACCATTTCCTTTTCAGTAAAACCGGTTAAGGATCCACCATTCACAATCACGGTCCCAGCGGTTGGTATATCAAGTCCTCCAAGAATGTTCAACAGGGTCGTCTTACCGGAACCAGACGGACCCATAATGGCCACAATCTCTCCCTTTTCAACCGCCATGTAAAGGCCCCTCAATGCCACTACTTCCAGAGCTTTACTCTTGTAAACCTTTATCAAATCCTCAATTTCAATATATGCCATACATTAATCACCTCTGGACCTCAGAGCCTTATTAAGAGCCACTCTGGACATGATTAGCGAGAGCGTTGCGGTAATAATTATCAATAGAATAATGGTAAAAAGGATCATCCATAATATGGTGGAAGAAAAAACGAATTGCCTGGGAACCAATGGTTCGGTTAGGTGATCAATTATCTTTATGAATATATATCCTGAAAAAAAACCAGCGATTATTCCAACGACGATCCCCAAACTCATCAATGAGATTGCTTCGCTTACGAACAAGCGGAATATTGTTCCTATCGAAGCACCCCTCGCTCTCATACCCGCTATTTCGACCCTTCTCTCTGAGAATGATGTGGACAAAATGAATATAAGACCCAAGGTTGCAATTATAATAATAAAACCATATTCGATACCGATCAGATAAACAAAGCTATCATAATTTGTTGCAATTTTTGTATGTTCATTTTCGATAATACGGTAATCCTCCGTGTCGAAAGGATACTGATCGTAAATTCTTTCTGCCACCGATAACGAATCGTAGCCCTCGATTACGTCGATAAATAATAATACTTCAAGCCAGTATTGCATCTCTCGATTGTACCCATATGATATTCCATGTCTTTTTAAAAAAGTACCATTGTAAAGAAAGCCACCAAGCGACTCATAACTAATTATAATTGAGTTGGTATCGGTTCCAATATTTAATCCAGTCATCTCACCAATTATTCCCACAACTGTTAGATTAATATTCCAATACTCCATACGATTCAATTGGTCAATACTATAGTGATCGTTATATTCAGAATAATAATAACCGCAAAGTTCAAAACTTAGCTGCTTGCAGAGATTGATAGTATCCCCCACAACAAGATTGTTCCTACTGGCGTATTCCAGAGAAGTTATCGGCACTAACAAATTTCCCAGTGATTTGGCTGTTTTCAAATCTCCTTGTCGATGGTGAGTGCATATTCATCACTGGA
>JASLWR010000109.1 GCA_030740765.1 Thermoplasmatota archaeon | reverse complement strand
CCACCCTCACCGGATGCCCAATCCATGCATTTCCAACCGACGATTTCCCCATCCTCTTCCACCTGGGTCGTCATCATCCCCCCAACCGTTTTAATCTCCTTTTCCAGCATTTTACAGACCTTGATCAATACCTTCGTTTTCCCTATTCCTGGTAGGCCGGTAAGTCCAATCTTCGTTCCGGAGATCATGCTGTCACCCTGTTGATTTAGTCCATGAGAGATGCTCAAAAACATCATTATCATATAATCCCGACATCTGCCCAAACCGGTTTAAAAGTGCCTCTCTCAAGCTGGAAATATAGATTAATAATGGGTGGGTGTATCTCATCATCGTTTAATAAATTTGTTTTGTTTTTTTTCCATAAAGAACAATTTTTTCTATATTCCCAGGGTACCCCGTACGAAATTGATAATATCCCAACCTAAAAAAAGACCGACGATGGTGATCAGATAGAGAATTACAAGGGTGCTGCCTTCGAACCTGGTAAGTTTGAAATTCGTTCGCATGAACCATAGCACCAGTACGCACGCAACTATTGTCATGGGTATTAGATAGTGGAAGACTGTCAAGACCTCACTGACCTCGATGGGATTTATCACACCGGCGATCCCTATTGAAAGAAGCGGATCAGTAATATTGGAGCCGATCAGAGTCCCTAGTGCCAGGCCCTTGGCCTTTTTAATCGCCACTGCAGCCACGATCAGTTCGGGTACCGAGGTTCCAAAGGCTGTGATCGCAGTTCCGATAACACTCTCGTCGACATTGAAATGGAGGGCTATTTGGGCGGAGCTATCAACCATATTGGCGGCTCCGAATACCACAAGGGGAAGACCAAATCCCAGTAAAAACAATGATTTCAGTATCGTTCCCCTTTTCGAGCCTTCACCATTGGAAATCTCCCCCGGACCGTCAGGGGTTTCTTTTTTCCAGATGACGTAATAGAAAACGAGGTAAGCGATATAAATCACATACAGAGAGATCAAAACCACGGCTTCCCACAGTATGAGTTTTTTATCGGGCCACACGAATATGGTGAGGATCGCCACGGCTCCCAGCATGCAGAGGCCGTCTCTCATTATTACAGCCTTTTCTATCTTCACGGGGCAGAACAAAACAACAATCCCCATGATGAATGTGATCTGCACAAGAACCGAACCATATATATTGCCTATCGCCAGGTTGGCGTGTCCTTCGAAGGACGCCATTCCGGTGGAAGCGATCTCCGGTACCGAGGTGCCAATAGACACCAGAGTGAGACCTATGAGAAATTCAGAAAGTCCCAGTATCTTGGCGAGACTGGTTGCCCCTTCGAGAAAAACGTCCGCCGATTTAATTATCACCAGGAGAGAGAAGAACAGGATGAGCCCGAAGAGAACAATATTATCGATCGTTCCCGAGAGAAAAACGAGTATAAGCAAGATTAAAAATGCGGCAAGCGCCAGAACAATGTCCTTATACCTTTTGTACCAACTACCCTCACCCTTGGAATCCATAATGCCTTCTTAATGTTGATAATATAATAATACTTTTCCATTAAAATGAGTGACTTTTTACGCAATATTATGCAATATTAACCATATTCGGAATAAACCTTTTCACAAGTGTTGCTTATGAAAATAAGCATATTTATCACGGAGATTTATATTTAAAAAATTGTAATTTTATTAAATCCATGTGTTGTGATTATAACTATATACTATGACTATATTACACCTCCTGGGGTAGATTAATGAAGTTCAGGTTTCTTGGCGGTGCTACAGAGGTCGGTTCTCTGAGCATGTATATGGAAGATGATGGAAAACGGTTATTGTTCGATTACGGATTCACGCCTTCCTCTCCGCCACGGCTTCCCCTGCCGGCTCCCGCCACCGACGTCGTCTTTCTATCGCATGCTCACATCGATCACTCGGGTCTCATTCCCCAGTTGAGTTCCCGAATCGGTACCCCAGTTCTCTCCACCCCGCCTACCTTGGATATTTCCGAGATACTCTGGAAGGATTCACATAAGATATGCAATCTCGAGGGGTATCCACAGATGTTCTCCTGGGACGACCTGAGAAGCGCCAGGAACAATTTCGAGATTATTTCTTTCGAAGATATTAAGGAAATGAACGGTCTCAGTATAAATTTCCATTCCGCGGGCCACATTCCAGGTTCCATGATGACCTTCGTTCAGGGAGAAAAAAGTACACTTTTCACTGGAGACCTGAACACAAGGGACAGCCGGCTGTTGAAGGGTGCCAAGCCGGTCAAATGCGATAATCTTATCGTGGAAGCAACCTATGCCGGCAGAGATCATAAACCCCGGAAGGAACAGGAAAAGGAATTCATCGAGAAGATAAACGAGATCGTGGACAGAGGCGGTAAAGTGGTGCTTCCGGCCTTCGCGGTGGGAAGGACACAGGAATTGATGATGATCCTCAAAGATCAGGGATTCGACATCTGGGTCGACGGGATGGGAAAGTCCATTATTCAGATTTTTTTAAGGCATCCCGCGTATCTTCAATCCCCGGTGGGTCTTCAGCAAGCACTACAGCAAGTCTCACTGACCTACAATCCCAACGATCGGAAGAGAGCATTGAAGGGAGACGTCATCATAACTACCAGCGGGATGATGGATGGCGGACCCGTTCTGCAATACGTTAATCACATAAGGGATGACCCTAAGAACGCGATCCTTCTGACCGGATATCAGGTGGAAGGTACCAATGGAAGGCGCCTTCTCGATAAGGGAACACTGAAACTGGGGGGCGTTGAACAGAAAATAAATGCCGAAGTGGGATTCTTCGATTTTTCGGCCCACTGCGGCCACAGCGAACTTGTGGAATTCATTCGAGATTGCGATCCGGAAAACGTTATTTTATTCCACAGCGAGGACCGAGAGGCTCTCTTCGAAGACCTCAAGGACGAATTCAATTTTATTCTGGCTGATACCAATGAAATAATGGAAATTTAAACCCGACCATTATTCAATGATCGCATTTGTACTTGTACTAGGCCAGCGCTATTTTAATTAAAATTCATTTGTTCCATTTTTTCGAGAGAACCGTATATATCCGTCAGTCTTTTCTGGACTGGGTCGAGAATCTCGTGGAGGGCATTGGCAACAGCTGTTTTCAGGTCCATTGGATGTACCTGCCCACTCTCGTAGCTGTCAACAAGATCTCTCAGGGAGGAAAAATGCATGTCACCGCCCCATTTTTCCGGTCTGGTAATTGTCAGCTCGCCCAGTGCTGGAAAAACGATATATGATACCAGATCGATGATGGGATTCCCTTCCAGTTCTCCCTGGGGGCAGTATGCTTTTTTGATCTTTCTTTTTATGTCGTCGGGGCCGTCATGGATGAATATGCAGCTATCCGGATTCGACTTGGACATCTTCTCTTCCGCAATATCCATTCTTCCCTTCGAGTCGAGCCCTGCAATTATGGGAGTGTGAAGCGCCACGGGTTTCTTCCAGCGTAGTTTCTCCGCCACGTCCAGTGCCAACATGTGCGCCCTTCTCTGGTCCATTCCTCCCAATGCCAGGTCCACATCCAGCTGAAAAATGTCCGTCACCTGCATTACCGGATAGAAGAACTTCGAAGAGTCCACATCCGTCTCATCGCCGGTCCGGCCCATTATGGTCATTGCCCGTTTGAGCCTGGCCATTGACGATCTCTTTGCGACCTGAAATACCTTTTCCCAGTATGAAAGCTGACCGAGAAGTTCGCTAGCGTACACGAAACTATTCAGTTGGGGATCCACACCCAGGGCGATAAAGCAATCCTCCATGTATTTCCCGCATTTTTTGATCTTTTCTATGTCCCCGCCCAGCTTGTCATTTATGTACGCGTGCCAGTCAGCAAGATAGATGGTTACGTGAAAACCGCATCGATTCAACTCGATGATCTTTCGGGCAAAAATAAGCCACCCGATGTGAACCTTTCCCGAGGGCTCGAAACCCACGTAAGCGGTTTTCTTTTCCTTATCCGATAAAAGTTTTTCCAGTTTATCCTTTGTTACAACCTCTACCGTGTTATTCAATACCAGTTCCATCTGTGATCGTATATCCAAAGTCATTTTCCCACGGCGTGATAATGGTGGGACGTATAGAAAAAACTTTCTCAATTATCAAGTTTGCCCGTGAAGGCGACCCTGTTGGCTCGCTATTTTCGAATAGTGGACGGTTATCATCGCACGAATTGTGTAAGTGCATGTCATGGATATTGGACGGTAGCTCGTGGTATTGTCTCATGGAAAGTGGATGGCGTTGTAATGGTCGGTGATGATAAGAGGTGATGGGGCAAATTGTTGAAGATGGGCTCAAAGATAAAGGGCACTGGATGGGGTGAGTTGAGAAATGGTTGGAGTGGGAATCGGACATGTAGGTGGGGGGTGAAGATGTTGATTATGACACGGAAAACGGACGGGAAGGCGGAGGGGAATATCGCACGGAAAGTGGAAAGGAGGGGTGGGTAGAGGTTATAAAAAGACCTTTCGAAAGAAACGGGAAATTGTTATATAGGGAAAAGGGTTATTCTGGAGAATCATAAATCACAAAAAAAGATTTTATAGGTGGTAAAGTGAAAAGAGCGATAGCTATTATTCAGCGGAATCGGCCCCCTACGGTCTCTCACTTCGCCTCGGCGGCCCACGCCTTGCCTGCCCAGAAGTGTGCGGTCAGATTTCGCAACACCCTGCTGGCTGCGATTCCGCGAACATTGTCACAAATGTAAACATCGCCTCTGTGACAATATGCTACTAAAAAAGGAGATGTGAATATGACAAGCAAAAAATTTATAGTGTTAATTGAACGGGATGAAGACGGACAATATATCGGTAGCGTTCCTAGTATAAAAGGATGTCATTCATACGGCGAAACATTAGATGAACTTATGAAAAACATTGAAGAAGCCATAGAGGTCAATTTGGAAGCGTTGAAGGCAGAACAAAAAACAATATCCATACCGACCTTTTCAGGCATTCAAGAGATAGAAGTAGAGGTTTGAGAATGAAGTTGCCACTTATCACGGGCAAAAAATTATGCAAGATCGTATTGAGATTAGGTTTTGTAATGGTTCATAGAAAGGGCAGTCATACAGTTTGGAAACATCCTGACGGGAGAACTACAACAATTCCAGTTCATTCAGCAGAATCGGTCCCCTTCGGGGCTGCGATTCCGCGAACATTGTCACAAATGCAAACCTCGACTGTCGAGCTTCGCCCTTATGACAATATCCGGGCAGAGAATTACCAAGAGGGTTGATACGAAAAATACTATCAGACATCGAAATAGGTACGGATGAATATATAATACGAAGAAAATGAGAAGGGATGCAAATGAAAAAAGCCCCTTCGGGGCAAATTAAAATACTCGTATAATATACAGAATTAATGCAAAGTAGTATATAAAACGCAAACCGACTGGACGCTTTCAAATTCCTTAGATGTA
>JASLWR010000108.1 GCA_030740765.1 Thermoplasmatota archaeon | reverse complement strand
GCCACAATACCATTTAATGAAGAAGATAGTAATGAAAAAACATACATCGATTATACTGTCGAAGACATACGTTCTCTTTATTATGCCTACGCCATAGTGGGTTTGGATAAGGCAGACAACATGGTTCTGTATTCCGGAGTGAATAATAACAACAGGACCGACAATACCACTATAGATCAGGATTCCACCCCCTATGTAGCCGGTACGCAGTTCAAATTGGAATTCGAGTTGAGTGGAAATGTGACCCTATTGTGGAGTCTTCCGGATCCGGATGCAGGAACCGCCCTTACCAGGCAATACATTTACGTCAACGATTCCAGCATGGAAAACGCCGGTACTTATGTCGATTCAAATGGGAGAAGAAAGGTCAGGATCCACCCCAAGAATACGCTCATTGGCGTTCTTAACGGGACTGCCAGGAGTTATAACGACTATCCTTCCCAACTAGGAACCTATCATTACGGAATAATCGGTGAAGATTCCTCCGGCAACCAGGTATTGTATAAACTTGGGGAGAAAATTCCCGATGGATTAGTTGTCAACCGTGTCGATAGAACAAATCCAGCGAGCATATACAACCTCTTCTATTTCCGCAATCCTAACTCTGTGAGACTCTCATGGAGTCCCGGCGCAGATAGTGATAGCGGCATTGGGGCCTATAATATATACCGGGTGCGGAATAACGACGATATCGATACGCTGGAGAAGGTCAAGCATCTGGAGCCGCTGACATCCGTTGGTGAAAACGTCAGATCATTTACAGATTATTCGGGCTATTCTTCGGCGTATTATTTTTATCTGGTAAGCTCGGTGGATAAGGCCGGAAACATGGCGTTCCCCATAATCCCCACCGATCGTATTCAGGTTCTGGAATTCAAGGTGAGGCCGCGGTCCGGTAGCGATTCCATTAATATGGAGGAGGTCTCCATAGATCTCTACGACGGTTCTGAACAAGTGAGCCTCTATTACGACACTATGAGCTCGAACGAGAGTTATACTGCCAAGGCAGTTATGGACCCAGGTGAGAACTTTGACCGCTATGACGTCTTGGATAAAGGGGCGTTAGTAAATATATATATAGACCTTGCCGACGTTGGTTTGATGCTGACTCTGGGAAGTGAAGTGGTCATGAAGATATTGCTCGCGGAAGCTGAAATATGTGTGCACACCTTCGAGATCCCCCCAATGCGGGACGATAGATATATCCTGATATGGTAAGCGAGTCATTTTAGCTTACCATTTTCTTTTTTCTTCTTTTAATTACTCAGCCAAACTCATCTTTGCATTTTTTATACATATCTTCCGCTTCCACCACTCCTACCCCTTTTTTAGATGTTTCTTTTATTTCGCTTCGCAATGATTGCAGGATCTTTCTTCGACGACGCCTTTTGAGTAATGATGAAGTTACAAAAAAAAGTATTATAAGCACAAGAGAGAAGCCGATAGAGCTTGCCACCAAATAAATACCGCGGTCTTTCTCTACTTCGATCACCTTTTCTGTTTTTACACCATCACTTAGTTCCAATACCATATCATCCGATTTTATTATTTCCACGGATATGTTATGGGTTCCCGCTTTAGCCAGCCATATCGTTTCGGTATCTTTAATCTCGCCTGCAAATATATACGGAAATATAAGCGAATTTATAACCGTACCGTCTACCCTGATACTGAGCGTTAGGTCCTCTACAAGAGCGGTACCCCGATTAGCAATCCTAACGTTGATGGAAACCTCATCTCCCACCTTAAATCCGGTCCCTTCAATGAAAAAATCCTCTATTTCAAGAAGTGGTACTGTGATCAGTATTTCGGTTCTTACTGCCGGCGACCAAGCCCCATCATCGTCCTTTACCGAAAATGAGATTATATGACGGCCCTGTGAAAGGGAGGAGATCGCCGCGAGGTCCAATACGGTGTTATTACCAAGGTAATTATCCACAGATGACTCCCATAAATATTCCAGTATGTGTCCGTCCTCATCTTCACCGTATCCTGTGAGCATCATACCTTCGCTGCCGATTACAATTTCTTCCGAAAAAGGCTCGATAATGGCACGGGGAATGTCGTTGATATCAATTACCTCGACTTTAAAGAATGTCATTGCCATTTTGCCCCATGGGTCTATTGCTCCAATGGAGACAATTGTCTCTCCAAACCATCCCGATGACGGTTCGATCAAAAGCGAATTGTTCTTGAAAATGGATAGGCTGATATTATCAATGTCCGTGGGGAATAAGAACAATAGGTCTGTGTCATCCGGATCCCAAAAATAATTTTCGACATCCAGAAATAATTTTGAATCCTCCTGGAGAAACCTGTCGCCAATATCCATGACCACCCGTGGGGGATCATTTACCGGTTCGACGATGATTGTTATCACTTTCTGTGCAAATAGATCGAAGGTTGTGTTCTCTCGGACCTCCACTGTAATGACTTGCTTGCCAAAATAATCCATTTCGGGAATAACGAAAAGGCTGTTATTATCGTCGACTCCCACTGTAAGATTACCATCCTGGCTAAACGCTGTAAAGATCAGGTCGTCGTCTTCCACATCGAAAACGTGATCCGCGAGAGAGAAATTCGATACATATTGGATATCCTCGCTGATGATGATTTGAAGAGGTCCGGAAACCCAAGTAGGGGCATCATCTATATTTTGAACAATCAGCCCGAATAGATTTGAGGAGACCCGGAGGTCATAACCGTTTGTATAATTCATTCTCAAATTGACCATGCCGGTAAAATTATCGGCCAAATAAAGCAGATCTAGGATCGAACCCTCAAGCTTCACAATAAGTTTCGTTGGATCCGAAATATATTCGATATGGTAGCTATGCGGTTTTTCACCTGAATATTCATCCCAGAAATGATTCGATAGATCGAGTATATTAGCTTCAGGAGTTTCTTCGGTGACCATGATGTCCGAAATATTCATGATAAATTTCGGGTACTTCGCCATCCATTCGATCTCCCACGAATCGAGGATAGGCGTTGACTGCTCGCTTCCTGTGAACCAGGCCACCAGACGGATGTTGCTGATGTTCATATCAGGCAAAGCGCTTAAATTAATATTTTTTTCCGTCAGGTTAGAAAAACCCTGGATAGAGGCGTTCGATGTACCTCTCAGGACGGATATCCCTATGAGGGTATTCAACGTTTCCACCTTGGTGACGCTTAGAGTATACCGCCTCATGCTCTCGGGCAGAGTTATTGGTTTAGACACGATATGCGGTAATGGATTGGAGATTTCGCCACCCACCTGGATCACGGGTTCCTCTGAAATGTATTTGCGCACGCGGGGCAAGTCATAATAGTTCTTGCCAAAATAACCGCTTCCCAGGTAGAATCTATCGGTAGAATCTCCAGGGTGCCACCATGATGCCTTCAGTTCATTATCGAAATATAACTTGTAGACCTGTCCGTCGTATGTAATTTTGAAATCATACCAGGTATTGTCGGTCCATTCGAAGGCTCGATAACCTGAACCACCAATGAAACAGACATGGTCCGGGTTGACGTGACGGATAAATGCCGTCACAGTCGATGTACCGAAAGCGGCCAGGAGCCAGGGCGTGTACAGATTATTGCTGTAAGCATTGTAAGTTAATACTTTACCCTCGAAACTCCAATTGTTCATAGTATTCGTACGTTTGTATATTTTTGCTCTCCCACCATTGGGAGGTTGTGCAGCATATCTTTCACAGTATTGCCACCACCGCTTGGACCCGTCCTTGTTTGCAACACCGAATCGATTTGTACCTGCACTGTCTAGAGTCCAACCCCCGGGAATAACAGAGTTTCCAACCTGCTCGTCCTCGAAATCATCGAATAGTTCGAACACCTTGGTACCATCACTTCTCCTTCCGGCAGTGGGATTCCCATAATGCATCCAAATACGGGAGGTGCCATTGGACATTTCGGTCACATTGACCCATATCTTGCTTAATCCGTTTGGGTTCCACAGCTGGATCCAGTAAGCCATTTCGTTGCCCTGCTCATCAATAAATCGTAGATCGTTCCCATTGCTACTCGCATGGGAATAATTGAAGACTGATAAATTCAAGGTCACCAATGTTTGATATGCGTTTATCAGACCCTGATTATTCGTAACAGAAATAGGTTTCTTATATCTCCAATAATTCATATTGACCTTTCCGTCACCCACGGTAACCGATTTCATCAAATCGATTTTATCCTCATTATCGAAATCATCGTACCAGCTACCAGCAAGGCCGGGTTCATCCTGGCGGGTCGAAGGGTATTGAACGTCACCTTGATCAATGGGCCCATTATAATTATCGTCGGAGAATCCGGTTCCTTCTCTATCTGGGAAATTAAAAAATTCTTTATTTTCTATTTCCACTTTTAAGTAGGATCCTTGTGTTTTTTGCGAAAACTTAGTGGTATCACCCGGAAACTGGAAACCCATGAATATTTGGGCGATCAATATGAGTAATAAACAAATTACAATTTCTCTTTTCATATTCGAACCCTGATGAACCTGAATCATTATGATAGCTTCGATATTTAATTATCTCGCTATTAAATAACATTTTTGTCTGTGATTTCCGGAAACAGATACTCCATTGGATTTCAGGTTCTCAAAGGGAGATTTCAGGGAATTGGGGTGGGACTATTAATTCCTTTATTACGAATTAACCAATAAAAGTGGGATCAAAAATCACATAGATTATAGTTTTAGATTTAGAGAATTTTAAAGCAATGCAATATTTAGGGTTTGCATATCGGCTTGCTTGAGATGTATTCATTGGTGATCGGTTAAGAGCCCGCCTGAGTAATCCAACCACAAACTATCCCATTGTCCCCACGATTGATTGACCGAGCATCTCATCATTTTTCTCGGGAGGTCTTATTATAAACAATGAGATCAGGGGTCATGACTCCATCAACGAGAAAGGGATCTACTGTTACAACTCATCGGTCGAGATCAATAACAATGAGATCAGCGACAACTGGTATGGAGTATATTGCGAGGAGAATTTTTTAAGCTCAATCGATGTTATAGGGAATTCATTCTTTACCAATAATATCGGGATATATTCGGCAGAGAAATCCGCAACAGACATTATAAATTGTTCGTTTACGGGCAATAATGAAAGTCTTCTTGCGCATCTGACCGACAATGTAACGGTTTCCGGCTGCAGTTTCAGCTACAATGGGGTGGGAACCATGGTATGGGAATCCGAATTCAGCATCGACAACTGCAGTTTCTACGGAAATACAAAGGATTATCTTTCCTCGGCGGGAACGAATTTCACGCTGGAAGATTGTGATTACAGTTTCTTAAAAGGAAACGTCAACTGGTCGTTCGAGGAGGAGATACTTAACCATTCCGGGGATGAAACGTTCATGATCGAGGACATGAAGATAGGAGATGTGAACAATGACACCTACAACGACATCGTAGTTCTGAACATGAGCCTCAAGACCGGAGGTATCTATTTCCATAATTTGAGCATATACCTTTACAATTCAACGACCGAGGACTTCGACTTGCCCATAATCAAGTACCTTTACAATGCCACATATAAGGAGAAATCATTGGAAGTGAAAAACATCGACGACGACTACGAGTGCGAAATTCTTGTGGCATACGACAACATTACTGTACTCAACTGGGATGGAAGTGACTGGGTTGAGCCCGTGTACAGTCCCTTAGGGTCATCCGATACCCATCTTGATATCAAAATAGGCGATATGAATAACGATAGTTACCAGGATGTGGTAACAATAACCGATGTGGCACCAAACGAGGTTGCGGTTTTCCTGTGGAATGAGACTGATAACAGTTATGACAGTCCGGATTATTACACTACCGGCGCAATACCTTCGAAACTGTTTATCGATGACGTCAACGACGACGGACGTGACGATATTATCACTAAATATGATAGCTCGTTTGATCATATTTCGATCTTCAACCAGTCGGATTCCGGCTTCGATACCAGGTATGATATGGAATTTAGCGGTGACATAATTGCA
>JASLWR010000107.1 GCA_030740765.1 Thermoplasmatota archaeon | reverse complement strand
CATGGTTTTTCAAGAATAGTGATGAAAAAATAATACTTCAAAAGTTTTGAGCTAAACAAATACGTAATTTTTATGACACAGGTTATTTATTAATTGGTCAAGCCATGATGGATTTCGAGGAGACATATCCAAGTAATAACACCATATGGAAGTCCAATTTTATCATTAATTTCATTTCTATTAAAATAAAGTCTGACAGCCCGACACCCTTATACCCCGAAAACAGAATATATTTAAATAACTATATCAACAATACATTTCCAGTTATTATAGAACGGGTAGATAAACAATCTCGCTCCATCTGGAACGACTCCGCCGGTCACGGCAATTACTGGTCCGACTATAACGGCACAGATCTAAACAACGACGGCATAGGTGACACCAACCTACCCTGGCATGGCGTGGATTGGGTTCCTCTAATGAAACCAAGTCCAGCCATAAACGATTCTAATCAGTCTTGGCTGGGAAAACCGCCGGATTACGATCCTGACGACAAGGACGGCGACGGACTTCCTGACACCTGGGAGAAAGTACACGGTCTGGACCCGACCGATCCGAGCGACGCATTCAAAGATCCCGATAACGACGGATTATCGAATACTGCCGAATACGAGAATAATACGGATCCTATATCCGATGATACCGATGACGATTATATGAAAGATAAATGGGAAATAGACCACGGCCTTGACCCAACTGATCCCTCGGACGCCCACGATGATATAGATAATGATGGCCTATCAAATAGAGCTGAAATCTGGAATAATACCGATCCCTTTTCAAACGATACTGATGGAGATGGAATACCAGATGGTTGGGAGATAATAAATGGTTTGGACCCTCTGAATGCTTCCGATGCTGGAGGGGATTTGGACAATGACGGTATCTCCAATCTCGAAGAATATCGAAGAAACCCGAACCACGTTCAATTGGAGGCCCCGGTTAATGAGGACCGATCGTGGAAGGGCTTTACGATGCTGCTGTTCTACATCGGCGCAGTAGTGGTAGCCTTCTTGTTACTTGTAATATCCATTTTCACTGTAAAGCATAGAAGGTAAGACCGTTTAAGATCGTTTTTAACTTCTCATCGGCAGTTTACAACAAATGCTCCTTCACGATACATCCGACCATTGTGTTTGCCGATGAATCACGGGGAACGTCGAGAAGGGACAAACCCCGAGCATTCCGATCGAATACCTCGGCATCATAAGGGATGATATATACGTTATCGAATGAAAGTTCTTTCACCAAAGTATCAAGAAATTCCGGGAAGGGGCTCGGGGCGTTGTTGACTACCAGAATAACATTTCCGTGGACCAGTTCCATCTCCAAGGCCATATCCCTTATCCGTGCCGCCGTCATAAGCCCTACCTTCGTGGCATCGCTGGCGATAATCAGAAAATCCATGTGCTGATCGGTACGTCTTGAGAGGTGTTCCATACCTGCGTCGTTGTCGATGACGATGTACGGATAATTGGCAGATAGCGTGTCGATAAGGTGCCGAAGAACATTATTTATGTAACAATAACATCCCGTCCCTTCCTGCCTGCCCATGGTCAGAAGATCGAATTTATCGCCCTCTTCAATAAGGATCTTGAGCTGGTATTCCACAAATTGGGACTTACTCATACCCCCAGGGTTCTCGTCCCCGCTCTTTCTCAATTCTTCCCTCATGTCGCCAATTGTCCGTTTTGTTTCCAATCCCAGTTTAACATCCAAATTGTAATTCGGATCGGCATCTATCGCCAGTATGATCTTTTTTTTCGTTTCATAAAGGGCTTTAATGATCAATGTGGAAATAGTGCTCTTCCCTGTACCGCCCTTTCCCGTGACTGCTATGTTAATGCTCTCTTTCATCCCACTCGCTCCATTATTTTTTCTTATTTTCCATTTTCTTGAGATGTTGATAGGTTTTCACTCCTCTGTATATCGCCGTGTAATGGCCAGCCAGGGCGAAATAGATCATGGCTATTGTAAACAGATGGATCTCGAAGAACCGACCGTTCGAGAGCACAGGTATACCGCCTATCTCGTACCCGATGCTCCATTGAGGATTCAACTGAAGCAGAAACTCACCGATCCCCACAACCCCAAGTACCACCATGCGGTCGGCCCTTCCCAGTAGGCCTCCGTATATTCTACCAGCACCCATGGCCTGTGCCTGGGTCCCCATGTAGGAAACCAGTAGTACCCCGCTTATGGCAAAAACACCCCACTCCACAGAACAAAGGGGAGATAGTATCATCCCCAATATCATGGCGATGTCCGCATATCGATCGAAGGTATGGTCGAGAAAATCTCCCACGTCCGATGTTTTCCCTGTCAATCGAGCAAGATCGCCATCAACTAGATCGCAAATTGAATTCAGAACCCCGAAAAAGAAGGCTATAAGTACGGCGTAAGCCCACATATACGTGAAGTAAATCGATATACCTGCCATTATTGCAAAAACCATCGAAAACCATGTTATGGTATTAGGTGAAACATTTACAAGTCTCTTCGTGATGGGCATCAGCCATTGACCCGCGTTCTTTCGTAGTTTTTCAAGTACCATTTTATTCACACCGAGTGGTTTGGATGCCATTTTCAATGAGAGAAGCCTTTAAATAATCATCAGACGCGGTGACGTCCCCGGGTCCTATCCTTGTATTTTTTTGCCTGTTTTACCAGCGAGTCCATTACCTCGTCCATCACTTTTACAAGGTCCCAATCGTTCTTCTTTGTAATAAATGTCTTTCTTGCCGAGCTCAACCTTGCACTGACAGTATACTTTTTCATGGAATCCAAGTGGTGATGATGAGTTATATGGAGGTTTATCACTTTGGGAGTGATATGATGGGCTAATTTGGACAAGTGCCTCTGGACGACATAATAGAGCGAATCGTAAATGTAAGGGTCATCGGCTTCGAACCCAGATATCTGGACCAGCACTTCCTTCCTGGGTTTGGATGCTGCCACCAATTCGATAATATCGAGGCTTGTGACAATTCCTTCCGGTATCCCTTCCTCCACTACGATGACTGTGGAGACTTTGCGTTCCACGATATTCTGCATTACTTCTTTCAATATGGAGTCACGGGAAACTGACAAGGGTGGTACGGTCATAGCGCTCTTTATCTCTATGTGGGGCGTTACCTTCTCACCCTTTATTTCTCCCTGGGACGCCCGTTCCCGTTTTCCCCTAAGGAACTTATCAAGGTGATCGAGGGCAATGATCCCACAGAGGCGGCCCTTATCATCCACAACGGGAAGTGAGCGCTCGTCAAGGTGATTCATCTCGTGTAATGCCTTCGAGATATCTTCATCCTGCATTACGCTGGTAACCGGGGAGTTCATGATATCCGTTACGGGAATGTCGGTATGGATGTTCTCTTCAAGGAGTTTTTTTATGATATTTCTGCGTGTGACCATTCCAACAAGTTTCTTATTTTGGATAACCGGCACTGAACGATAATCGTCAGTTAATAAAATTTCTGAAATTGAAGTAACCGACATGTCGGGTGATATGGTTGGGGCGGGGTACATCACCCTTTCGATAGGTACCGATAGGGGTAGATTCCTTCTCTTCACTAGAACAGTGTAACTGATCAATCCAAGTATTTTGCCACCGTCCACCACTGGAATCTCATATCGGTTGTAACGGTCCATGTATGATAGGGCTTTCGAAAGTGATTCATCGGGTCTGCACGTCAAGGGTGCGGCGATCAAAATATCGCTGGCTTTTATCGAATGTAATTTATTTTCTAAAGTATCCATAATCTCACCACAAAATGCCAAATCGATGCAGAGAAGGGCTCAATATTATCCTTCACAAATGAAGCTTTCTCGTCATCCTCAGCCAAATATATATATCTTTGTAGTTATATTTCCTGCATACTAACTCCCGGTCTATTGTTATAGGTGGAAGACTCGACAATGTCAAGAATCTTGGAGTGACGGTTCAAAAGGACCAGTGACATCATTAAATCCCCAAAGGTTTCCATTGGTGACAATGTGAGCCACCGAAAATCCTCGATTCCGCTTAACATCGGAAAAAATGAGTAAAGAAGATAAAATAGAAGGGCGTTAGGGAAAACGATCTTTCAATTCATTACACTGAGAATTTAATTTGTATTCAAAGGGATTATCATGATGCGAGAAGAACGGGTCAATGGCAGAATAGTCTTCTTGATAGTTTTCATTGGAGTAATGGTTCTACTTGGGCATTTTTTGTATCTTATTCCGAGTTCCAGTTATGGTAACAACAGCGAGATACGACCGGCACCATCCGTTATTCCGTTGGATCAACCTTACCCCAGGGGGGATGTGGGAAATGATACGGAATCACCAGATGCTAACGCAGGGCCCGATATAAATGTGAGCCAGAACACTCTCGTTTCATTTGATGGGAGCGGAAGTACGGACAATGTCGGGATAGTGAATTATTCATGGAACTACGACGACCAAGGGCCAAAAGAATTATTCGGGATTGGGCCAACGTATAAATTTTTTTACCCCGGATATTTCATCATCACGTTGAAAGTGACCGACGAAGCCGGAAATTTGGATATAGATATCTTGATGGTCCGCGTGAACGATACCGAGAAACCCAACGCCAGCGCGAGTATAGCCTTGCAAGCGGACGAGGGAAGGATCGTATTGCTTCAAGGAGATAATAGCAAAGATAACGTTGGGATCACAAACTATACCTGGACCATAGACGACAATGGAATAAAGACCCTATTCGGTAAATTGTCCTCTTACAGATTCAAAAATATCATCAACATCAAAAAGTTCGAAATTACCCTGAATGTAACGGACGCTGCTGGAAACTGGGCCACAGTTAGCAACAAGATCAATATTTATCCGGATACGGATGAACCGCAGATCAATGACCGATTTCCCAAAAATAACCAAAATAACGTGAACGTTGAGGTCAATCCCAGGATAATGTTCGATGATGACATAGATCCTGTTACTATTAAGGGAAATGTTTCGATAGGGATCTCCGGGAAGGACACCGAAGTGAATTTTGGCTGGAACTTGTCAGATGACGGAAAGGAACTTACCCTGATACCGGATAAGAAATTGGAGGAGAACCGGATATACACTGTCACTCTGACAAATAAAATTAAGGATATGGCAGGAAACAATCTCTCCGCCGATAATTTAGAATTGGAATTTTCATTTGGAACCGAGGACAGCTTTGAAACCCTTCCGTTCACCATCCAGCCGAAAGATCCGAAGCACGGAGACAACGTAACGATCACCATAAATTTCAACAAGGACGTCGATGAGAGAACCATAACTCCAAAGACCGTAAAGGTGACGGGCCCCGGGGGTGATGTCCCCCTATATATCTCTTTTACGGCAAATAAAAAACAGGTGTCTGTCACATTGATCCCACTGGTTGAATCTGGAGAACGTTATATACTGAACATTTCCGGAAATATTAAGGACACTGGTGGTTCCGCACTGGGTGTATCTAGAGATTTTGTTTTTACCTGCAGCAATGTTGATATTACTGAAAATGACGAAGAACCGTGGAATTTATTTGGACTCCCGATTTTTTTCATCTTCTTGTTCATTATTGCCATCGCGGTGATCGCATTTACTTTATACGTCATACAGGAAAGAAGGAAAATTAGCTCGGGAATGGATTACGATAATGCAGTGAACCAATTGAAAAGCAGAAAACGACAGATGGACCAGCTAAAACGAATCGAGGGGGAGGAAAAGATAAACGAAAATGTTCCCATTAAAGGAATTGGGGATAAGGATTATTCCTGGAAAGCCGAAGATATCATACCGAGGAAAAGAAGCACTCCCGCACCCCGGGGAAAGGTCAGTTATTACAATCCTCAAGAGCTCTCAACTTTTGAAGGGAAGACGTATGATGTCGCTCATCCGGAAAAAGAGCGTTCCGGAAGGAGACGTTCTACCGGCCAAAGCTCTAAGAGGCGCGGGCATAGAGATTTCGATGAACCCGTTAGGCACTCACGTTCGTCACAAAGTCGTAGGGATTTCGAGGAATCCGATAGACACTCGCGTTCGAGACGTAGTCGTGGGGGGAATGATCGCAGGGATCGCCGGAGTGGGCCATCACCTAGAGCGAGTGCCGATGTCGAATGGGGATAATCTAATATGCGTATCAGGGCTTCGCTGGGTACTATTGTTCATCTGGAAATAAAAAAAATCAAAATGGATATTCCATTAAAAACAGGATACTTTTTAGTGGGAGATGGGTGCAGGAGGGGATGTGATTTTTGTGCTCAGTCATATCGTGCTAAAGGCAGTGCAGATAAACTCTCTCGA
>JASLWR010000106.1 GCA_030740765.1 Thermoplasmatota archaeon | reverse complement strand
TCGTTGACAGACTTTGCTTAGAATTAACGGCACTACGCGCAAAACGCCAGCTCCTTTAGGGGCTGGTAGTTTACTTCCGAAGCGGACGGTACAAATTTCAAGATCGATTTCCAGAACTGGGATAACAAGGCATATCTTGATTTTGAGATCAGAAGAGATCCCGGCGGAAACAGCGTTTTCGTCATAGACGATAAAAATATAGATAATGACCACGATTACAGTCCTATAGATGATACGAAATTATGGATAGTCGGTGCGGGATTGACCGAGAAAGTATATGCGGATTGGGTGTTCATGCGAAAATCTGCCATCAATGAACCCATAGCTTCCCTCGATATTGAAGAACAAAACCCAACAAATGCAATCATCACTTCAAGTACTGTCACAGCTCCGCTTTACAACCCGTGGAATATTTTATCCATCACGAAAACCGAACCTATTAACACGTTCATAAATGTCTCGATAATCAATGCTGAAACTAACTCGGTTGTCCCTGGATATGAGAACAGGACGGATGAGAATATCTATCTTTACATGCTAGCGGACCTTGGTGTACGCTCCATCCGTCTCAAAGCATACTTTTCGGGAAACGGGAGCGCCACACCGTCTCTTGACTCCTGGGGCGTGGAATGGAGTGAAGGATTCTCGTGGAGGGATAGTTTTACAGGGGATGGCAAGCTTTCTTATCCTTATAATGTGGATGATTATACAGTTGGATACTGGAGCTTTGAAGAGGGACGTAGTGATGTGGCACATGATTTTTCTCACGATAATAATAATGGTGTCCTGTATAACATGCATGATTCGGACTGGGTAGATGGCCGGTACGGTAGGGGATTGGAATTCGATGGTGTGGAGGATTATATCCGGGTACCCTTTAATGAAAGCCTGAATCTTTCCGAAGAGATCACTATAGAAGCGTGGATAAACTTGGCAACCAATTCGGATACGATATACATTTTACGGAAATCCGGAATGAATTATTCGTATGAAATGAGAATGGAGCTCTCCGGCCAATTGTCCATGATCTTCGAGGATCAAAGCATCTCTTCCGTAGAGACTTTTGAAGTGAATAAATGGTACTACGTTGTCGGAACCTATGACAGTACCCATATGGTCCTGTATATCAACGGGGAGGTAGACAATAGAATTGAATATTCCGGGGGGATAATACCGGGTGACGATGAGTTGTATATCGGAGCGCCTTCATCAGAACCGGGTATGCTTTTCAAAGGCATACTCGACGAGGTCCGTATAAGCAACATCGCCCGCACCTCACAAGACATACGGCAAGCTTACGTGAAGGGTATATCAATACAAAGGCAACAAGCCCAAGTGGAAGGTAACGAGTTGTTTCCGGGTAGGAATACCAGTGTGTTGTGGAATATTAATGAAGGCTCGCAAAATCTAATACATGATTCCAGCGGGAACGGAAATGATGGTATTATATATGGGCCGGGTTGGACCCAGGGAGTGGTGGGAGAGGCACTGAAGTTTGATGGACAAGATGATTTTGTTGAAGCAGAAGGAATCGTGACTTCTCCCGAGGGAGCTATTGTGTGTTGGGCAAGGTGGAAAAACCCAATTGAAGACCATGGAACCTATCCAGCGCTTGCAATATCGCAAAGAGGGATCGATGGAATGAACGTAGCACGATTAGGTGTCTCGTATGATGCGGATATCTCTTCAAGACAGATCGGCTTTGCGATCTTTGATTATCCCTGGCACTCCGTTAGCAGTGGAGTTATTCCAGTCGCTGGTGAATGGTATCATATTGTTGGAATGTGGGGTCCGGAAGGATTGAAAATCTATATTAACGGGGAATTGAAGGGTACGAATCCCGGTTACACAAAAGGGATGCCGCCCAATAACAACACATATGTCGGAGGCAGCAATGTTGGATTTTTTAAAGGTACAATAGATGAGGTTGGCATTTACGACCGCTCCCTCTCCCCTTCCGAAGTCCGCAATCATGCCAACCGCTACCGCGAGACTGCTTCTATTCGTTCAGTAAACATGACTTTACCAATCAATAAAACCTGGGAATCTTTCCACTTCTCTCGTTCAGTTCCTCATGGCACATATCTCAACATATCGTTGCACGATGCTCGGACAAATAAGACTCTATATACGGACTCGAATCAAACTGATGAGCTTTTCCTCGATCTATCTGAGCTTGACCCGACTATGTATCCTTCCATCTATCTACAAGCGTATTTTCAATCCAGTCGCAACGAAACGCCCGTCCTTTACGACTGGGCCGTAAATTGGACCGTTGCTCCAGAAAAAATTCCACCCCCAAAGCTGAACCGAGACATTCCAACACTTTTGAATGTAACCGAAGATATACCCAGGGACAATGTGGTCGATCTTGCGGACTATTTTACCGATATTTTCTACTCTATCAATATTACGCGTTACGCATTGCAATCCGATCCCAGCAACGACAATATCACACTTGTACTGAAGGGCTCGCAGTTGGACGTGACCTATTTGGCAGATAACTGGACCGGGAATGTTTCCGTGATCGCAAATTGCACCAACGCGCACGATCTTTCCACTCCTACCAACATATTCAACATCTCCGTAAAGCCCGTTGACGATGCTCCAGCATGGCATTCCTACCCTCCCAAAATCACGGTGGAGGCCGGAATACACCAGTTAAAAACCAATTATTCGCTCGATGATTTCGTTGTTGATGCGGAGAGTGATGAATGGGATTTTATAATCAGCTCCGATGAAGTAAATACAAGTCTGGATTTTAAAAATCGGCTAACCATTAAACCCAGGGATTTTGTCGGTAATACAACCATTAATGTGACGGTGTTCCAAGTATCGAATGACACGCTTTATGCAAATGTCACAATTCAGGTGGAAGTGGAGCTTTCCTCACTTCGGGTCAGGTTATTATCTCCTAGGAACAATACCACCATAACGGAGAGTTCATTCACATTGAAATGGGAATTAAAACTTTCAGGTCTAATGTTAAAGAATATATTGCATGACCTGTATTTTGGAGAAGAGAAAGAACCTCCATTATATCAGAGCGATCTGAGTCGTACTAACTACACGGTGACCGATCTCACGGATCAAACAAGATATTATTGGTATGTTGTTGCTTCCTTCGAAGATGGAAGCACGAACGGCTCCAGCCCCATCTGGTCTTTTTTTGTAGATAAAGCCGCACAGATACCCGAGGTAAATAATTCATATCCTCTAAAGGGGGACATCATCAGTACGACGTATGTTAATATTTCATGGGAAACGATCAATCCACTTGGAGAGAATTTAAGTTTTGACGTTTATCTAGGGGACTCGCAAGATAATCTCTCGCTATATGCCACCACTAGAAATGAGAGCTATTATTTGGAGGGATTGGTGGACGGCACTACTTATTACTGGAAGGTCATTCCATGGAGTGACAGGATCACGGGCCGCTCGAACAGCGGAATATGGAATTTTACCGTGGAGAAGGGTTTCGTAGCTATTTATGATATATCATGGACGAAGGACAAAGATTCACTTTCCATAATAAAAGGTGAAACGCTCTCATTCAATCTTATCCTCAATAACACGGGAAACAATGTAGACACGGTGATGATCGAGAAGGTGAGTCAGTTGGCTATAAAGGCTGCGTTATCCAAAACCAATTTCATTCTTCTCGTAGGTAGATCCGATATGACTAATGTGCTGGTGCACACCTCCGATTTTAACATAGGGATCCACAATTTTTCCCTGAGATTGATCCACGGGGGTGGTGAAAGTGAGAAGATTATTGATATCAAAATAAATATCACCGGCGATTTACCCTCCGACCCCGAAAAACCAGATGAAAAAGGAAACAGTTTTCTTCTTGCTCTAATTGTCGTAATTATACTTCTCTTCATAATTGTAATTTTCGTCCTTCTGAATCTGAAAAAAGGACGTGAAAAACAAGAAGACCGAGACGATGGGTATGCCGAAAGCGATGCAATAGAAGCCGACATTGTTCACATGCCCTTTCCCGGTCAGGCGCAGTCGCTATCAACACAACCATTTGGGGTAGCACCAATGGCGGCCGCTCCAGTCCTCGATCCGCGCTATCAATTCAAAGGAACACCACATTCCGTCCGATCACAGATTCCCACCACAAAAGGTCCGACGGGCATGGAAAGTTTCGATATATCTCAGCTCCATCTCCCGCGCGAACCGGATCTCGCCGGTCCGCCGGTGGATATAAAACAAGAATTTCTCGCACTCCCCCCTGCACGTTTCCTGGAAGTGAAACCGGAAGAACAAAGGGTACCCATCGAGGAATTATTCCTTATGACCCCCGGCGGTCTGCTGGTACAGCATTACTCTCTACAGAGGGAGAGCGGTATGAACGAGGACGTGCTTGCAAGCATGCTCAGCGCTGTGAAGAGTTTCATTATGGATTCCCTTGCGATGCTGGAGAAGGAGGCCGGTGAGGAAAGCGAGGTAAATCGAATAGACGTGGGGAAATATTCGGTTATGATGGCCACGGAGCGTTCCCTCGCACTCATTGCCATTTCGTCGCATGAACAGAAGGAGATAATCCTTGACCAGATAAAGAAAGGTGTCAGTATCCTCGAGGAGAAGTTCGGGAGCGTCATGGTTGAGTGGGACGGTGATATGAGCAAGGTGGAGGGCGTAAAACCCTACATCGAAGCTCTTGTGAGAGGTGAGTTTGATCCTGCATCTATCGGTAAAACGGCCGAGCAAACCCTGCCTGAACCGGCTCCGCCCGGGCCAGAGCTTCCATCGGGGCTTAAGTCCGTGACAATAGCGCTTCCGGACCCCATAAATATACCTGACACGACAAAGGTGCTGCCGGAAAAGAGCGAGGTAATCCCGGAAGAATCGGCCAGGGCTGATATCCTATCGGCATTGGAGGATATTCTTGGGACGAGCGCTGATAAATCCACGGAATTGCCCCCTGACGACGCAACTTCAACAATATCTCGAACACTACCCTCCGGGGAAGAACCTGCAGCTCAAAACCCGCCCTTGTCTCACCCTGACCCTTCTCTTCTTCCAAGCCCCTCGGGGAATGATATTCTATCGTTGCCAGGGGTGCCCGATCCTTCACCTTCATCTATGGGAGATTCATCAGTCAATGCCCCAATGGAAAAGGAAAAGCCTGAAACAAGCGGTGAAATTGCTCCTCCCCCGATGTGAAATGATCGGGGATGCCGGATTTGATATTTTTTGTTCAATTAAAACTCATTAAACTGATCAACATAATAGAGTTGCGAATGTGAAATGTTCACGGACGTAATGATGCGATTCCGCTGAATATTATTCACCCAGGCAACAATAGTATTTCGAAAGAAGGAAATAAGTGGGCACGAGGGGATTTGAACCCCCGATCTACAGGTATCTCCTGTTATTGGACAATGGTGCACTAGGTGGACCCGCAATGGACCAACCGAAGCCTGTCGCATTATCCGTGCTATGCTACGTGCCCGTTATGAATGAGCGGATGCGAATGAATAAAGGGCACGTCAGTTGCGCTAAGGTGCAACGCTACGTGCCCGTTAATGATGAATAACGGAAATTGGTGAGTTTGTGATGGTTTAACTATAATGAAAAAGAGTGATGAATATCTACTTGATCAAATCCCTAAAAGGAAAATCGGGCATGCGGCTGGTCAAGAACTAGCAGTTCCCTCCTTGCATGCCCCTGGTATGTCCTGCTTAATCAAAAGCAAGAGTGATATGAAATAGTAGTAATTATAGTTTATGGAATCCTGTGCAGCATTTATTATTATTGATATTGCTCTCGATGTCCAATACACACGAACAATCCCCCCCCAAATTATTTTTACCTAAAGTGGCATATTGCCAATAATATTTTCTCTGGGGTTGGAATTATAGATCTGGAAACATGCATACTGGGAAGTGGCAGTAAGGGAAACTCTATTTTCTTCAAGTCAAAAAAAAGCTCGTTCCTGGTGGATGCCGGCCTTTCTGCAAGGCAGATCAAACTTCGTATGAACGAGATCGGGCAAGACCCTCGTGACCTGGATTTCATCCTGGTAACCCACGAGCACAGTGACCATATAAAGGGGATCGCGAGACTGGTCAAGCTCTATGGAACTAAAGTGATGATGAATAATAAAACCTATCTGGCCTCCCGTGGCCACCTTCCGGAGGAACTAAAGTTATTGGACTTCACCACCGGCAAGAAATTCCGTTTCATGGATCTCCTTATCACACCAATACCCATCTCCCATGATGCAGCGGACCCCGTTTCGTTCATAATAAGGACTGGTGGAATAAAGGCAGCGGTGATGACGGACCTGGGCTTCGTTTCCAACGAGCTTTTCCGAGAACTGAAGGACCTGGATATTTTCATTCTGGAATCCAATCACGACCTGGATATGCTTATGGGTGGTTCTTATCCTCTTTTCCTCAAGCGCAGGATCAGCAGCCTAACGGGGCACCTGTCCAATACTGCGGCGGCGGAAGCCATCATCAAGATCTCTCCGAAGGAACGTTCTCACATCTTTCTAGCGCATATCAGCGAGACCAACAACCACCCTGACATAGCCTATTCCAGCGTGCGGGAATTACTGGAAGAAAAGAAAGCACTGGGAAGCAATTTGCATTTGACCTACCAGAACCGACCTACCGCTCTTTTTCAGGTTCCTCTTTAAGTCAGGAAAATAAATAGGGTAGGTTATTTATATTATTATTGTCAATGTATTCACATGCTCTGTCCCAAATACAATAACGATAACCTGGCAAATACCAGCGTCTGTTTTTTCTGTGGAGATGATATTCCAAAGGGAGGGGCAAAATATCCAATACGCCGAGCAGTCCCTGCAAGGAAGCCTCCCGCTGTTTCCGGGGCCAAAAAGAAATCCGCAAGACGGAATCCAAAGCATATCGATATACATCTCCCAAATGACGGGGGTTCAGTGAGAATAACCGGGAATGTCCTCGAAAACACCGCATAATTATAATAGTTAATTGTGTATACCTACATTATGGCAAGACCGAGAAGTA
>JASLWR010000105.1:333-7049 GCA_030740765.1 Thermoplasmatota archaeon | reverse complement strand
CAAATCTCCTTGTCGATGGTGAGTGCATATTCATCACTGGATTTTTTGATAGTGCCAAGTTATCACACTGTCTGGAGTTTTGAGCTTAGAGAAAACATCCCTCCGTTTATCTCTTCCTAAGAAGGAGTTATCATGGGAAGTATTATTGAGAAAGTAATCAGGATCAAGAAAGAAAATATTACCCCTGTCATCTACCTTATAGGAGCCACGATCGCCCCCTATGAAGGTAACAGGTGAACACCCTGAAACACCCTCAATAGAAGTGATATTATCTACAAGTTCAGGTCCGATGTAAGAGGTTGCGATTATGTCAGCAGGAGAGGCGATCTCTGAGTTTCTCATCTGCTGATCGTATTCGGATTCCACAATCGCCAGAATATATAACCCAAAACATAAAGAAAGAGCGATCAGGATACACATACCGGACGCCCTCTTTCTATTTCGTGTCATGTTTTTCTTGACCACGGCCCAAAGATTTCTTGATATAGGTCTCGTCAATATACTTGCAAAAGAATACGGACGTTTGGTCTTTCTCGTGAGTATCCTGGTGACGGAAATCCCAAGAAAGAAAGGGAGGAGTGGAGATAGTGCGATAGATATAGTGTACAAGAGCATGAAAGTATAAATACCAAATGTACCCAGAAGTTGAGGAGGATTTTGCGGATCGATCCACATAATACTTGAAAATGCAATCAATGAAATCGAGAGTAGGACAATATCAACCTTGAATAGATATTTCTCATGGTAAGAAGCATCATTATAATGAAGTCTCAACCCTTCGGATAAGGGTGTATTTATTATTCGTTTAATACTCCTTAATGTAATAAGTATCATCATTATGGTCGAGCAGATAATAATGAAATAGATCGTACTATTGGGAATTACTTGTTCAAAATTACTCGTAGAGCCAACTGGACTCTTCGACGTGAAGAATATGGCATTCATCATACTGTCCGAGGAAAGGAATAAATTGGATATTTGGATTCCAAGCAACAATCCTAAAATGGATGCTACCAGTCCAAGTACCGCTGATTGTAAAATAAGCATCATCTTAATCTGGTAACCGCTTACTCCTCTCGTCTTAAAAAAGGAGATCTCCTTTAATAGATCCTTCTCTCCAAGATTATTTCCCAGGATTGTTAAATAAAGTCCCAGTATAATAACAGGCAAGGTAACACCGATTATTATCAATTTGGCGTAGAAAAGCCTTTTAGAATACCGCTCCATCATTCGTGGCACATCGCTTTCGGAAGTACTGATTCGTTCATCCGATGTAACATTTTTATGGACTGAGAGCATTTGAGATGTTAAATTCCAGATATTTTCTTCCGTTTGCTCGGTATCATAAGGATTGATAATAACTGATCGATCAAACCAGATACAATAGAAATTTTTGATATCTTCAAGTTTAGGCAGATTATAGTAATAGGGAGAATTTTCCACAATGTTATATTTATTTTTCTAGGATGTACCCAATGAAACGTTTGAATCCCAAAAAGCATCGATACTAATTTCATTTGCATCCATGTATTGCTCTAAGTCGAAACTCAGGGCGTTGATAAATATATCGATAAAATCAAGATCCATCAATATGATATTTGAATATTGATTCACTCCTTCACCCGACAAGAAACGCATTGTCCCCTTTGGGCCCCCAAAGTTACTCGAGTCGTCTGTTATTTCCAGATCCAGATCGATTATATCCCCTATTTCCAGTTCGACAGTCATGACAATAATATCAAGAAGAAGGTCTGTTTCCCAATAATTCCGATAATTTTCAAATGATGCGATTCTTGCAGATTCGTCTTGATTGAAAAAATAGGTCTGAGCGTAATCAATCGTGTCACCCACGGATACATTGAGGGCACGGGCTAAAAAGGAGTTAATGACAATTCGATTGCCTTTTATTGAATTTTTTCCCGGTCTCTTATACTTATAAAGAAATCTATCGATCTCGTTCCAATTCGGATTTACTCCATATATAGTGGTCAATCTACTCGGATTGCGTGATATACTATAGTCGAAATCCTCCGGTTCTCTGATTAAATTACCGAACTCGTCGGAACCGACAAGATGCATGGGTTCTATGGATATGATACACTTTTGTGGCGAAGTGAAATTCAACAAATAATATCCTTCTTCATCAGTATATAGAAAACCACCCTGTGATGCCTCGGATGGTATTATACTGTAATCAATCTTGATACCTTTCAATCCGGACCTTCGGTCAATCCCCATTACTCTGCCTCTCAATTGATAATTGAACTTTCTTTCCTCTGAGAAGTTTACTACGACCCTCTGATATAAACCTGGTTGAAAATCCAGTTTCACATATCTGAAATAGGTTCCATTGGTTATTACAAGGCCCTGCGTATTCGCACTATAATTGTAGATTAGGTTTCCCTGCTCGTTATATTCTTCATATGTCGAACTGTAGAAAAAACCATGCAGACCTTCGTAATGTCGATATACCCAAAAATAAGGTTCTTCGATTTGGGGATACAAGATATCGATTTCTACAACATGATTCTTCGTCATTACAATATCCTGTTTGAAGGATTCACCCGGTTCAACATTAAATGAGATGATGCGTGATGTTTGACCAAAATACTTGCCATATATTACCTTTGCAGCATATAAGGAAATTTTCCCTTCATGAAGCAGAACCTCATAAGACCCGTTTAATAAACTGACAGATTTAAAATAACAGTAATCGCCCCCTTCTACCTTGATATTGACATAGGTGTAATTGTTATAATATCCATAAATATTTAAAGAGTCGTTCAATTTTTCTCCCGTATAGGAATCATATATCGTCCCATTCAATATAACGGTGGGCTCGTCTAACGGATACAATATAAAATCTTGTCGGAAGGGCACTATCAAAAAATCCAGTGATGAATATGCACTCACCATCGACAAGGAGATTTGAAAACAGCCAAATCACTGGGAAATTTGTTAGTGCCGTCGGAAGGGTTCCGAATTTTCTAAAATTACATTATGTTTTAACTGGTGATAAACCTGATCATCATCAATATGTGGGACACATTCAATAGTGTAATTCCCGATCGGTAAGGTAATATTATAACTCAGAGAACCATAATTATTATGAAGATATTCGGAACTCCGAATAATTTCTTGCTGGTCAGTATATACGACGATCTTTGGCTCTGAAATTGACTCACTCAAATTGACGTATTCGATCAATCCGTATACTTCCACCATACTGCTTCCAGTCAACAAAGTAATATTATTCCACAAGACACTTTTGTTGTTATTTTGGAATTGTTGAAGATAGGGAATGCTGTGAACTACATCATCATCTAACGGACTCTTTTTCAATATCTGACAATTCATTGGTACAACGGAAACAGGCTCTATCCGATCGATCCTGTCCAGTGATTGTAATTCTTCCGTGAGTTCAGTAATATTTGAATAATCGGAACTCACTATGAGATCGATATCGACCTGATCCAGATTATATTGCATTATATTGTTCTCAATTGAATCCACGGCGATTATCTCAGCCGATAACACAGCGACTCCGATTGCTAGACCAAGGATGGATATGATAGTCCGTCTCTTATTCTTAATGATAAGGGGAAAAGCGGTCTTAATCAGAATCCAAATAGCAAACATGATCGGTCTCCGAAATATCGTATGGTCAGTGAAATGAAAGGTAAGAAAGATATTTTACCAATTCTCTGAATAATGATTCTATATATTTCTACTCATTTATAATTATCCTCGAAATTCACCTGAACCCATATAAATGTCGTAAATAATCATATGCTGAATAACAATAATTTTAAACCATTATGTCATTGGTCGGACTATGAAGAAAAAAACGGTTACCGGCAATTCAAGAACTAATACAGACCTATTGGTAATCGGCAACATAGTATGCGACGTCATCGCTTCCATAAAGCCAGGTACACACCCCTGGGGAACCCTCTCCCACGTGGGGGAACCGATAACTGTCTCAGTTGGCGGGAACGGATCTATAGCCGCCATGGCTGCCGCCAAATTGGGTATGAATGTCAAGATCACTGGGAAGATAGGCAATGATATGTTTGCGGATTTTGTTATTTCGGAGATGAGGAAAGGCGGTGTGAACTGCGATCTGGTCGAAAGGTTGGACGGACCCGGCTCAGCAACCTTTGTACTAACGGACCCCTCCAAGGACAGGACCTTCTTTCATCACGCCGGCCCTAATGAGTATCTTCGGGACCTCGATGGTATTATTGATGATGACCTGCTGGAAGGATTTGATGCATTACTGGTAACGTCCTATTTCCTTCTACCCGGTTTGGACGGTCCGGTGGCGATGGATATCATGAAAAGGGCGCGGACTAAGGGAATAAAAAAATTCCTCGATGTGAGTTGGGACGAGAGCGGGAAATGGAAACTGGATGAAGTGTTGGAGCACGTAGACTATTTCATTTGTAATCTTGATGAGGGACGGGGAATAACTGGATGCGAGGATGTTCACGAAATCTCGGAAGACCTGCTGGCTCGTGGAGCCCCCGCTGTAATAATAAAAATGGGAAACATGGGCGTTTTTGTAGCAGATAATTCCATAAGAAAACACATTCCTGTTAATGAAGTGGTTACCAAGGAAACAACGGGCTGCGGTGATATATTCAATGCTGCCTTTATCCAGGGAATTCTTGAAAAAAAGACTCTTGTGGAAAGTGCAAGATTCGCATCAGCGGCCGGTGCATACGCTGCTCAGTTCCTGGGAACAGTAAATTCGCTTCCGACCATTAATGACATTCGGAGACAGCTGGCGGAGTAGTACTGATAGGAATTATGACGTTGTTGGGACAGGCTTCTATTGACTCGGGGGATGCTGTGCATTTTTCCATATCGAATGTTGGCAGGTTCCGGTCTTTATCCCAGGTGACCGCATCCGTTTCGCAGGCCTTGATGCATTTTCTGCAGTGAATACATCCCATCTCGCACCATTCACGGCCGGGGATCTTCTTCTTGTACGTGTAGCTGCATCCCAGATAGTGAGGCATGTCCCTCGGGATCAATTCGATCAGGCCGTGAGGACATTCTACGATACATAGTCCGCAGCCTATGCATTTTTCCGGATCCACCTTCGTAATGTCGGTTTCGGGGTCCACCGTAATGGCGTCCTGGAGACACACCGCCGCGCAGTCCCCGAGCCCAAGGCAACCGTAGGGACATTTCTTGTACCCGGCCCCGATCTGGGCCGCCGCCTTGCAGGATCGGATCCCATCATAATCGAAAATATTCTCCGAGTTACCGTAGCAGTGAATAACGGCTATCTTCGCCATTCCGGAGGTGTCCAGCGATATATCAAGTATCTCCTCGAGTTGTTTTAAAGCCTCTCCATCCTGAAGCAGCGTCATACAAGGAGTGTTCAGGATGAATTCCTTGTCCTTTGCCACCTGCTGGGCATAGGCAAAACAACCGGGTTGCCCACAGGCACCGCAGTTCATACCGGGTAATATCTCAGCCAAAACGCCTGTCTTCGCCAGTGTCTCGTCTTCCTTAGGGAGGATCTTGCTCATGATAAAAATCAGAAAACCGCAGGCCGCGCCGATTCCCGTTAGAATTGATATGGTGGCGAACATTTATACCATCCCCCCGAATCCAAGGAAAGACAGACCAAGCATGGTGGCAATGAGAAATGCTATGGGGAATCCCTTGAAGGGTTTGGGAATGTTGCTCAGTTCCAGCCGTTCGCGTATGCCTGACATTATCACTATCACCAGAGTGAAACCGATTCCAGCTCCCAGAGCACTGATCAGGCTCTGGGCGAGGTTATAACTTTCCTGAGTGTTCCAGAATGCCACACCCAGTACCGCACAATTTGTTGTGATTAAAGGCAGATATATTCCCAGAGCATTATACAGAGTTATATTGGTCCTCTTTATCGTCATTTCCACGATCTGGACCAGGGTCGCGATCACCAGGATATAGACGATTATCTTCATGTACTCAAGTCCCCTGGGTTCAAGAATTAGATCATAGATAATCCAGGTTCCCAGAGATGCCAGCAGCATCACAAAGAGGACAGCGATACCCATGCTCAGTGCATTTTTCAGATTCTTCGAGACACCGAAGAAAGGACATAATCCCAGGAACTTGGCCAGTATGAAATTGTTGATAAGAGCCATGCTCACAAAGATTGCTATAAGTGACGTATCACTCATTCTTCATCACCCCCAGATGACGGAAGAGCGCAAGCAGCAGACCTATCACCAAAAAGGCGCCCGTTGGCATTATAAGGATCGAGATGGGATTGTCGCTGAAACCGGGAATGGAGAATTTGATGAAACCAAACATGTCAATACCTCCACTACCCAGCAGTTCCCTGAAAAAAGATATAATGACGATTGCAAGAGTGAATCCGAGACCTATCCCAAAAGCATCAGCAATTGAATCCATAATCGAATTTTTCGACGCAAAGGCTTCCGCCCTGCCAAGTATGATACAGTTCACAACGATCAGGGGAACGTAGATGCCAAGGGACCTGGCGAGCGGTGGAAAATATCCCTTCATAAAGAGCTCGACTATGGTAACGAAGGTGGCGATAATTACAATGAATACGGGAATTCTCACCGAATTCGGGGTCCATTTTCTGATGACTGAAATAATAATATTGGATGCCAGAAGTACGAAGAGCACGGCCCCGCTCATACCGATGGCATTTTCCAGTGAAGTGCTTACAGCCAAAGTGG
>JASLWR010000105.1:0-323 GCA_030740765.1 Thermoplasmatota archaeon | reverse complement strand
TGGTCTTGATGATTCCGTTGAAGAAATTCTTACCGAATGATACCATGATTACACCTCCCCTCCCTTTTTAATCAATTTGATCTTCTCAAATGCTGTGGTCTTTATTCCGTTGACCACCGCCTTGGAGCTGATGGTGGCACCTGTAATACCGTCGATCCCATCGGTTTCTCCTTCCCCGTTCAATTTCACATCTTTCAGCATGCTCCCCTGGAATTCTCTTTGAAAACCATCTTCCAGTATCTTGGCGCCAAGACCGGGGGTCTCACTGATCGGCTCGAGTATCTTTATCTTGATTATTTCTACCGTACTGTTTATCTCTTTCC
>JASLWR010000104.1 GCA_030740765.1 Thermoplasmatota archaeon | reverse complement strand
TGTTTTTTGTTTGGTAAAAACCGATAAACAAAGATGGTATTTCTATCTTGTCATCACTGGATTAGTTGATTGTGCCGCCGAGTCACGAGCGATATGGTACAATTCTACATCGAGAGGCAACAACGTAAACACTGGCAAGGAGATGACTACGAATACTTCAAGGTAAGGCCTACTGTCGGTCTAACCGATCAAACTTCGTTGACAGACTTTGCCTAGAAACAACGACACTACACGCAAAACGCCAGCTCCTTTAGGGGCTGGTAGTTTACTTTCAAAAAGGGGGCGATTATATGGCATCTCCCAGACATATCTTGATTTTCTTTACGATAGGAATCATCCTTATCAGTAGTTGGCAGGTCGGTTTGGCGTCGACAGTGGAAAAAAAGGATGACCACTTCTTCGACAAAGATCATCTCCTTGATGCAATTCCCTCCCTGGAAAACAGTGGTTTGAATGAATCCAAAGCAAATGATCCCTTAATCACAAATCGGGCCGGTGAACCTTTCCTTGACATCGCGCCTATCCCTGACCTACATGACGATAATAACGGCACATGGGTTGATGCAACGCCATATCTTGCCGAACGTGGTCTCAAGGCTTCTGGTCCTCCGGTGAACTCCCGGGTTTCAAGGGTCGGGAGGGATGACGTGGGGGATGTGAAATTGCTCTGGGCGATCAATTACGGCAACGGACGCTGGCAGCGGAAAAGCGCCACGTGCAGAAGTGTGGGAGACAATTCTTTCATCTATGTCGAGACCGGTGCAAACTACAATCAGGGACAGATTGATAACCTGGAGAACGAGTTCAATAACACGATCTATCCCACCGATACGGCCGTTTTCGGTCCGGAACCGGATGTGGATGGTATTCACCAGATAACCATCTTCCTGTATAACATGGACGGAGCATGGGGCACAGGTGGATATTTCACTTCGATCAATGAGGTCAATAACCCAAATTCTCCGAACTATCCATATTCGAATCAAATGGAGATGTTCTATGTGGATCTCGCCGACCTGGCCTCATGGGGGAAGCAAATAGCAGCCCACGAGTTCCAACATATGATCCACTACAATGGAGATTTCAATGAAAATTCCTGGATTAATGAAGGATGCTCCGATCTGGCAATAATTAAGAATTACGGTTTTTCCTCTGGTGTAAGCGGTCATGTCAACAGTTTCAAGAATAATCCTGATAAGGATTTAACCCTCTGGGGTCAGACCAACGCCGATTACGGTGCTTCGGCCGCGTTCCTGGATTATCTCGAGGAGCACTATGGGGGTGATTCCTTCATAAAATCATTGGTGGATGAGAATTCCAATTCTATAAATGGAATAAACCGGGTTCTAGCGGCCTACGGCCACGAAGAAAGGTTCACCGAGGTTTTCAAGAATTGGACCGTGGCCAACAAACTGGACGACCCGTCGGTTGCCAGTGGGATTTACAATTACCGTAATATTACGATTAAAATACCGGATACTGGTTCGTATAATGATACACATTATCCTCTTGGCAAGACTAACCGAAACGTGAATCACTGGGCAGCTGATTATTACCGTTTCACCGATGGGATCGGAATGCTCGAGTTCTCTTTTAATGGTAACGACGGCGCAAGTTTTGCCCTGATGATTATAAAAGAGGGACCAGGAGGGACGGATGTGGAGGAATTGAAACTGGATTCCAAACAGGACGGGGACTTCGGGATATTAGGGTTCGGTCCAACCTACACGGACATGGTGATAGTTGTAGCGTGTGTATCCTCAGGGTCCGGAAAAGTTTCATACAGTTTCACTGCTGACACCTCAAATAAACCGTTGATAATACATGAACCACTGGAGAATAACAACAATATCAATGGACCTCACAATATAAATGCAACCATCGTGGACCCTGATTACAATTTGAATGTCAGCTCTTTGAGGTTGTATTTCAACAAGAATGGTAGTCGGTACTACACCGAATCAATGCTGAACAATGTGGGGAATGATGATTATTCGGCAATGATCCCAGGGCCATCCGAAAACGTTACTATCTTCTATTATCTCAGTGCTGCGGACTCGGACATGAACGTTACAACATCTCCTTTCGTGGCGAATCCTCTTGATAACTCATCGGTACACTCCTTTATGGTTATCCCGGACTACACTCCTCCCGTTATTCAGCATCTTCCACTGGTGGATACGGTGTTCAACGGTCCTTTTGAGATCAATTCAAAGGTAACTGATGATTGGTTTCTAGATCTTGATTCCATTTCACTCTTCTATAATAGAACTTCTTCACCGGCCTTTCAACAGTTGAAAATGGAATCCACGGGGATTCCGGATCAGTTCAGGGCATATATTCCCGTTATCCCAATGGGTGAATCGATTTATTATTATTTCACCTCCAGGGACAGTTACATGACTCCCAATACTGTCCGCTTGCCGTTTTCCGGTTATTTTTCCTTCCGAGTTCTGGTTCCTGCCGGTATACTTCTCGTGGATGACGACGAGGCAGGGAATTACACTTCCTTTGATAACTGGTACCGGAATGCACTCAACTATACGGGTCTCGCTTTCGATAGTTATAGAGTTCCTCCGGTTGAGGATGGGCCCAACGCAACCATTCTGAACCGTTACGAGACTGTGATATGGGAGACCGGTGATGAATGGGGGGATTACATGACAGAACCCGAATCGGGTCGTACCCTAACCAATATCGATTTAGTCTCTCTTTCAGAGTATTTGGACCAGGGAGGCAATCTTTTTCTCAGTGGAAGTTTCATCGGTTTGGAAATTCGGTATGATATCTTTTTTTCTAACTATTTACATGTGGATTACGAAGGGGCGGTCAATTATACTGGTTCCCAGTCGGTTTATGGGGTCGAGGACGATAGAATTGGTGACAATATTTCCATCACACTGAGTAATCGGAGCAGTGATTCAGCAGATCGTTTCATGTGCAACTACAGCGTTTCCGATGGTACGGAGGTTATTTTTAACGTACCGGAAAAGAATTACGATGTTGGTTTCAGGATTGACGAGGAAGATTACAGAGCGGTCTATCTTTCATTCCCTTTCGAGGAGATAAGCCTGGATGTACATCGAAATACGATTATGGCGAGAATTCTTGAGTTTCTTTCGCCGAATTTGTTTATTTCCCACGACTCTCTTGATAACACCGTGGATGTCACTGACCCATACATTGTGGAGATGAGTGTGGAATCAGAAGAACCTGTGGAATTTGCTTACTTGTTTTACTCCACAGACGGGGCTACTGAGAAGATCGTTCCAATGGTTTATTCCCCCACCGAAGGCATTTATTCGGGAAACATACCGGCTCAACCGGAAAATGCCACAGTAAATTACTATATCATGGCACAGAATGGAAGGAAATGCAGGGTTTTTCATCCTGCGGACATGTCGCTTGGTAATTTAGATACCTGGAACCGGTTCAAGGTCTTTGCCAACGACATTGAACCCCCTTTCATAGTACACGAGCCCAAGTTCGATGTTCTGTACGTCGATAACTATACATTCTACGCAAATGCCTGGGACAATGTAGCCATTAACAGGTCTTCCTTCTCGGTAGAATACACCTTCGACAGCACTCTTGATGAGTCCCGAGTAATGCGTAGCGGGTTCAGTATGTTGAGCCAGGATCTTAATATTGCCCATGTGGAAGGACCACCAGGTAATATATATTACAGGATCATGGTTGCGGATATTGTAGGGAACATAATGACCTATCCCTCTAGTGGTTATCATGAGTTGAATATTTATTTCCACGATAACCTGGAACGCGACATATTTAACTGGTCTTTTCCCGGAAGTCAGAATATATGGGAATTGACGGAGAGGAATTCCACCACATTTCCACCTCTCAGTTTATCCGGTCAGACATTTCCGAACGATTTCTTCATAAGCACAGGGGCCGACAGCAACTACACGTCAGGCGTCGATTCGAGAATAATATCACCTCCTATAGACCTTACACGGGCGAAGGTACCTGAACTTTCCTTTTACATGTGGGCGAACCTCACTGCCTACCAGGGGGCAGAACCCGGTGATCAGGTGTTCGATGAGTTGATCCTGGAAGCATACGATAAAAGCTATACCACCATTGCAACGTATAATCACAGTACTCTTCCTATGGAAAACGAATGGACGCGTTTGAAGGTGGACCTGTCGGATTATTCGGGGAAAATGATTCGTATTAGCTGGCATATCGTAGACAGGGATATTACCACCCAATCCAGAGGCGTAGCACTGGATTTCATCAAGATCACGGGGAATTTCAATAACACGGCCCCTGAACTTCATTCTTACTCGATCTTTCCCGAAAGCGGGTTTAACGATACATTATTCACATTCAACGTCACATACGCCGATCTGGAGAATGACGAGCCTGAATATGTCGGATTGGTTCTCGATGATACTTTCATAGCCATGACTCCTCTTGAGGATTGGGATAAAAATCTCTTGGACGGGAAGAACTATTCGGTGAATGTCCTTCTCCACCCGGGGAATCACAGCTACCGTTTCAACACTCGAAACCTGTACGACGACATCTCAACTCCAATGATCCAGGGGCCCACGGTTCACTCCCCTAACTCCCCACCAAAATTCTCTATACCGGACCTTGAGGTTTTTGCTGGTCACCAGTTAAATTATACTGTTCAAGCAATAGATCCGAATAACGATCCTCTGTTCTTTTTCGATAATTCAAGCCTTTTCGATATCGACATTGTCACTGGGGCTTTCTCTCTTACCCCGGGTCTGGATGATGTGGGAAAACACCTTGTCTGGATAGGTGTTGGCGACTGGAATGAAGTCATCTGGGAAGGATTCAATCTCACGGTGCTGCCAAATAACCCCCCTGTAGTAGCCATTCCGGGCAATCTTACGGCATACGTGGATATTGAGTTTAATTTCACAATTGAGGCAACAGATAAGGAGAACGACTCTCTCTCATTCTCATCTGCTAATCCGAAATTCAATATAGACAGGAATACCGGTGAGATAAGATTCACCCCTGCATACCGGGATATGGGGCGCCATGAGATTGCCGTGGATATTACCGATGGGATTACCCTAACTGTGACCATTTCGTTCAATATTGAAATCGTTCGATTGAACCTTGCTCCTATGCTCCTGAATATATCGGTGACACCAAAAACGGGAAATGAATCAACACGGTTCTATTTTACAGCAGTCTATATTGATGAGGAAGATGGGGAACCGGAATATGTTCGTGTTCATATCGATAATGAATCGTTCACCATGACGGAGATCAACAGCGATGCGTTTTCCTATGATGTGGGGTTGGTCTACCAGTATAAGGGCACGCTTAAGGCCGGAAATCACAGCTACTATTTTGAATGTAAAGATGATAGCGGTAGTAATGATAATTCGGTTTACAAGAGCCCTACTCGCTATTTTTATGTGAACAGCACACATAACAACGAAGAAGTGGACCAAGATGAAGAAGATACGAAAGGGTTGATGGCCGAGCATCTCCAATGGATCGTACTTGGATTTGTTCTACTCCTCACTCTTCTTGTTATTATCATGGTGTCTGTTTTCAGACGAAAAAAGAGGAGACAGCAGGAAAAGGAACAGGAGAAAAAATTGTCTTCCACACACTCCTGTCCGGTATGCAAAGCTGATATCGGGAAATACGAGACGGTATGTCCAAATTGCGATTACCGCCTGTCAAAGCGAAGCAACATCTACAAGAAGAAAGACGATTACCCGGAAACGAGAACTTGCCCGGGTTGCTATAGTAAAGTCAATTCCAAAGAGATCAAATGTCCATACTGCAAGATAAAGCTTGGGCGTAAGAAAACAAAGAAGGTAATAGAGGACGCTCCCGAAATAGTTGATTTTACCATTGAGGAAGAACCGACCCTGAGATACAAGAAACCCGACCCCCGTAAGAGAACGAGGAAACGCACTGTAAAGAAAAAAGAAAAGGAAGATGAGGGGAAGGACAAATTTGTTTTCAAACGGCCGGATGATTATCCCGTGGAGGGAGACGAAGAAGTTGACGGCGAAGATTTTTTTGAAATGGAACTGGCAAAGATAGTTGGCGAAAACGAAGATGAAGAACTCCATGTCAAGCGTGGGGAATTGCAGAGAGGGGAATCGAATGAGGATGGAATCAAGGAAGACGAAGAGATAGATGAACCCCTCATGGAAGATTGCACCGGTCATGGCCAGGCCGGTATGCTGGTGGATACAGAGGAATCCCATGAAGGTGATTACGTTATGGAATCTTTTGGGGATGACTCAGTTGGTGGTGAGGGGATGTGGCATAATGACGAGGAAAGCAGTGCTGAAGGGATATGGGTTGGCGACGAGGAAAGCAGTGCTGAAGGAACATGGGATAGTGACGAGGAAAGCAGTGTTGAAGGAAAATGGGATAATGACGAAGAAAGCGGTGGAAAATCGTTCCAATGGTTGGATGCCGATGAAATGGGCAGGGTTGACGATGATGATATATGGGATGATGATTATGAGATCAGGGATACCTTCGTATTATCGGATGAAGATATAGACGAGGATCGGAGTTACGCTGAAGCCGTATTCGAGGTCTATGACAGTTACAGCGAGGCTGGTGATGCCATCGCTTCATGGGATGAGGACGATGCCGAGGATTTTTTCGAGATAATCGAGGAGACACCGAAAGAGTTGAGATCGAGAGTGCCCCTAACCAAAAAAAAGCTCAAGAAAAAGCGGAAAAAAGGGGTGAAAGCAATTTGGAATGACAAAGAATTTGTGGCGGATTGGGACGATTAACAGAATATCGTCATAATTATTATCGGTCAGCTTCATTCTTTCTTCTGTCTATCCACTTCTCCACAGCGCTAGTTAAAAATATTAAAATTGAAATTGTTATGATCACGAAAAAGTAGACTATCACATGATTTACACTCAAGATCAGTCCCGAGCTTGGTCCTGTTTCGATGCCAAGATATCCCTTCTGATCGGAGTTCCCGGCAAGTTCAATGTTTTCGAAAACCAAATCTTCTTTTTCGTAATGTACTCCGAGAGTTATAAGCTCACCCGGTGGTAAAGAGGAGATGATCTCCCCCACCTCGTCATATCGTTCCACCGTTTCAGTTGTGGAATTGTCTCCCTCGCCATAACTTATATAGTTTATGATCATTCCTTTTTTAAGAC
>JASLWR010000103.1 GCA_030740765.1 Thermoplasmatota archaeon | reverse complement strand
CTTGATCCCACCGACCCCAGCGATGCGGGCGAGGATCCCGATGGCGACGGCATGACGAACCAGGAGGAGCACGACGCCGGAACAGATCCCAACAACGCGGACACTGACGGCGACGGTCTGACTGACTCAGAGGAAGGAGAGATGGGAACCGACCCCACCAACGAGGACACCGATAACGACGGTATTCCCGACGGTATCGACCCCGATCCTCTGGTATACAACGACAGGTTCGACACAGATATCATCATAAAAAAGATAAACGGTCTTGGCCAGGGAGGCTGGGGCGGACTCGTTCTTAGAAAGGGCGAGACATTGACCATAGAGATAGAACTTGGTTTCGAAGATGATGTCGGCACTGTTAACTTCCCGGAACTCACATACACCGAGCAGCCAGACAGCTGGGGCCCGCTGAATGTGACCATCTACTTCAACCAGACCAGCTACGGACCGGATAACGTGCCCAACACCGGGGATGACGAAATTCAGGATGGAGAGGCAGCAACAACCACCGCCTGGACATCTATCGTCAACCAGGTTCGAGTCGATGGGACCATGAAATACTTCCAGCAGAGTATCCAGGTGACCGTACCCGACAGGGTTTTCGCAGGTGCAGTATCTATTTCCGCCCATGCGAAACTCGGAATTCCCGGAACCCTGACCTACGAGAACTCGTGGGCAGTTGTAATGTAAATAATCGGGCCTTGCTTTTTTTGCCCGATTTTTTTCTTTTCTTTTTTTTCATTTTTTAATATGCATGAGTGTTGATTCTCTCGATTTAGTGTTCCCGGATCGTTCATTTCCTTTTAGCCGCAAAACCATTCTTTTATCTTACAGGGGTGGTCCATATAAGCCTGACACACTTGTAACATAAAGACACACCTGTTGGCGTGTCAAACTTTCAATCCGAGCCAGTGTGTCTCGGCTTTTCAAGTGATGACTTTACAAGAAAAGAAATATAAACGAATCCGACATTCAATCCAGCCTTCCCGACCATTATTTCTGTTTATCTGAAGCCCTTTTCGGGATTCGGGGGTAAGCCTGGCGGAATTAGTAATTTACGGTAATAACCATGCTAAAGACACTGGATATCAACCAGAATGCTTACATCGGTGTGCTTGCGGTAACCAGCGATAGGTTTACTCTCGTGCCCGAGCAAACGGAGGATAAGGATATCGAAGTGTTCGAAAAGGCGTTGAAGACAACGGTTTACCGGTGTAATTTCGGAGGGCTTTCGCTTCTCGGTTCCCTTTCCGCCATGAACTCACGAGGGCTGGTAGTACCGGACTATGTAGATATGAACGAGATAGAGGCGGGCGACGATTTCAGGGTAGTATCGGATATAGGGGTCAAATTCAATGCCTTCGGGAACAATATCTTGGTAAATGACAAGTTCGCACTGGTCCATCAGAGATACGACGTAAAGACGGTCCGTGAGATAGCGGATGTTCTGGACGTCGAGACCGAAAGAGGGACCATCGCAGGGTTCAGAACCGTTGGCTCGGCAGCGGTGGTTACGAACAAGGGACTTCTCGTGCATCCTTTGACAAAACCGGATGAACTGGATCATCTCAAAGATTTATTCAAGGTACCGGGGAACATCGGATCTGCGAATTTCGGTGTGGGCCAGGTCGGCGCATGTCTCGTGGCCAATTCTCGAGGGGCAGTGGCTGGAATACATTCAACGGGAATCGAGCTTGGAAGGATAGAAGATGCCCTTGAGATCTATTGATATATTTTTTGTGTTTTTCAATTTTCCTTTTCAGTAATACCGTTTTTCGACTTGCCCGGCCCGCCTGCAATCATGCCTTCTTTAGATTTTTTCCTTCCTACGGCGAAAACCAAAAATCCAATAGTTGTGAGGACGAGCGCAATTATCAGGATTCCGAACCAAATGAAAACTGAGGATTCATCCTTTTTCACTCCTTCTTCTCTCAAGTCCGGATTCTCATTCGGCTCTTTTTTATCCGGAATGGGATTTACGGTGATAACGAAAACATCCGAATCCGAATTCCCATCCGAATCTACCACGCTCAAGGTTATTGTGTAGTTTCCAGGAGTGCTGAAGAGGAAACTCGCTTTGGCGCCATACAAAGTTACTTGCGTTCCATTGTAATAGAAAGTCCATGTAAAATTAGCAATAGCAGTATCATCATAGGAATATGAACCATCGAAATTGTGCTGATTATTTGTAGGTATCATGAGAGCATTTCCACCGAAGGCCACTGGTTTAGTGGGATCGAACTTAGCTGAAAGGGGGAAAAAATCGAAAGATCCGGAATTACCGCCGATTGTATATGTTTGATCGATAATACCATCTCCGTCTTCATCATTCGCCGGTATATCAGACCAGTAATTACCGATAGACGTATAGTTCCATGAATTCCCAGAGCTGTTATCCACCGCCTGGGTATTGCCGTTATTATTGTTTATGAATTTATTATGATATACGAGATTACTCCCGCATCCATCTTCGCAAAAAAACGGATAGTAATTGATCCCCAAGCCCCATTTGGTGTTATTTGCAATATGATTACCTGTAATTAGATTGTCGTTGGAGACCTGGCCTAATGCGATACCATTATTGTTACGGAAGCAGTGGTTCTTCGAAATATAATTATCCCACGAGCCCGATAATTCGATCCCGTAGTTGTTCAGATGACAGGTATTCTGAAGGATCTCATTCCCATAGGAACCTGCCATAGATATGCCGGCCTGGCTTGAAGAGCAATTATTGTCTGTGAGGATATTTCCCCAGGTCGGTCCCACGGTGATACCGGCCCAACCATTTCGTCTGCAGGTGTTATTATCGATCCGGTTCCTGGGTCCGTGAACCGAAATCCCCCGTTCATAATTCCAATAACAGGTATTATTCGTGATGACGTTGTCGAAACTGTTCCATCTTAACACCACGGCGATACCGTTTCTGTGACAGGTATTGTTGGCGATTGTATTGTTGTCCGAGGAAAACAGGGAAATGCCGGAGAAATAATTCGAAAAGATAACGTTGTTCTCGATCTTTGAATGCGAAGAGCCGTTCAATTCGACACCCATGTCTCGCTCAAAGTCATCGCCGCAATTCGTGATATTGAAGCCACTTATATTTACCCGATCCGCATCTACATGGATAACGTCTCCGATCCCCCCGCCATCGATGATAGTATTCTCGCTCCCCTCTCCAATGAGCGTTATCGTTTTTTCTATTACTACATTCTCATAATACGTCCCGGCTTCTACATAAATCGTGTCCCTCGCGCTTGCATTGTCTACGGCCCATTGTATGTGCGTGTAATCCCCGTAACCGGATGCGTTGACGATTATCATCCCCCTTGTCCTTTCCACGGGTTCAACAGCTTCCGCGGTTGGTAGGGAAAAATGATAAACACTCATAAGGAACAGGAGAGAGATCGATAAAGCTACAAAAAAATTCATTCTTTTAGACATAAAAGTACGGCCTTCCAGATAAATCTATATTTCATAATATCCGTAAGTAAAAGATACTTCTATCACGTCATACTAAATATTAATTGGTTTCCCTGTTTATGATTGATATTCGAACTGAATCATTCGGCCATTACTGTGGATAAGATCCAGTATAGGCCCAAGGACACCTGAAAATTTAGTCACGAAGGTATTTTCCCAAAAAAGCTTTTATAGTTCGAGCATTGTGAAATCCACGCATAAACGGTGCGTCCAACCGTCGTAAATGTCATTCTAAAAATACGGGGAACAAAAATGATAGCATCCCGGATCGCCATTGTAAAGGTACATGCATTCATTTGCCTGGTAACTGCCGTACTCCTGATTTTGATCGTCCTACCGGTCCACCCCGTCCCGGCAGAGGCTTCTCCCGGAAGCCGTGCAAGTTCCTGGACCTTCTCCGACAACGACGACAATCTACTCAGAGATACTTCCGACCGGGTAGTGAAGGAATCCATAATCGTTGAGGACGATGCATCTCTCCTGATCATAAACTCAACCATCAACATTATTCAGGAATCCGATTTTCAGTATTTCGTCGTGGTCAAGGACCGCGGTACCCTCATTCTCGACAACGGGCTCATCACCAGCAATAACCCGATCAATATCTACCTGAACGGCAGCGCCACCCTGGAACTGCGCAATGATTCATCTCTATCAGCCACCTCGTTCACTGCACAAGGGACCGGTGTAGCTCTCACACTGGATAACAGCGTTATTTCTGTGGACGATCTTTCTCTTGCCGAGTTGAACGAACTCAATCTGGTTTCGCTATCTGGCGCAAAGAGACTGAAACCTCAACGCTTGGAGAAATGCAGAACATTACTGAGAATAACCGATAGTGAGGTTGAGGATCTCATCGTCGATTCAGCGGGAACCGTCATGTTCCGCAATTCCACGGTACTGGACGATTCCTGGATATCGGACTGTGATGGAATTATTGAGGTTGACAATTCAACCATCAACAATCTAACGGTACAATCCTGCGGAGCATTCCGGGCATATACCAGTTATTTCCAGCGGATATGGATAGTTCAGTCCACCGGAACAGGAACCTATACCGGTCTGGAGTTTCACAATTGTACTCTTAAGGACGTTGTTGTGGATGTGATGCCCAGTATATTGATTTCCGGGGGAGTTGTTTCTCCAAGCAAAAAAGGATTTGTTGACAGCCTCTGCAGTGCCGAGACGTTCCGTGCCATGCGTGGCGCCTCCTTTTCCTTTCCGCTTTTATTCAGGGGCACCACATCCGCCTATCTATCGAATATAAGCGCACCGGAGGTGGAAGTGAGAGAAAATTCTTACGTCTATCTCCACAATTGGCAAGGAAAGACCGAAATGATCGACGGTGATTACTTAACCCCGGACCTCCGGGTACTCGATCATGGATTAATTGAACTTTATCGAACTCTCGAGGTACTGGTAAGCGACCGGAACAACGCACCTCTCGCCGGTGCTGATGTAAACGTATTCGAGGACATCGGCAACGAACCATTGTACACAGGACGCACAGGGATGGATGGAAAGGTAATAAGAGACGTACTATCGAGCATAATCATGAGCGATGGGGAAGAGTTCAAAGGATTCTACAAGGCCGAAGCCACGTTCACAGGTTCAGTTAACACGGTCACCGCCAAGATGGATTCCCATCTGTCGGTGGAGATAAAGCTGGACGTTTTGCTAACCGATAATGTCGGATCCGAGGACTGTTCCTGGTTGTTTTGGACGATCGTACTTATTCTTATAATACTGATATCGATGTGTTTCCTTATGATCAGGACCAGGAGAAGGTGATTGGGACTAATGCTCCTGCCAGTTCTTTCCACATCCTTATTGAAAATACTGCCTGATTTTCCCTCTTCTGATCCGAAATATGTTCGAATTCATATATCGAAACTCCAACAATAATCTCGAAAGAAATATTAATAATAGGATATTGTCATAAGCGCGAAGCTCGACAAAATGTCGAGGTTCGTACTTGTGATAATGTTCGCGGAATCGCAGCCCCAAAGGGGACCGATTCCGCTGAACAATAATACGAAAGAAATCGTCGAACGATGATACGCTGATAACATGTCCCCTGCAGAAATAGTACCGATAAAAGTAGAGGAAAAGATTCTACTGCATCTGCTTTGCCACGATCCTTCCCGAATAGACGAGTTCAATGCCCCCATGGAACTTGCCCAGGAGGGAATAGCGGATGCCATAGGTATCAACCGTACCCACATCCCCCGTTCAATGAAACGATTGATGGAAATGGGTCTCATCCAGGAGGTCAGCCGCCACGTACAAGGTGCAAGGAGAAAACGGAAAGTGTATTACCTCAATGGAAAGGGGGCCATTGCTGCGAAGGAAATTTCCTCAAGGGTGTTGAACTCCAGGGTTCTCGTGAAAGAGAATAATACCCTGGTGGAGAGAACTCTGGGGGAGATACGGGATAATGTCCCCGAGGGAATGGGCCTATTGGATCTGATTGGCTCTCTGATCCCTGTGGGGGTATTCGATCCTTCCTCTTTTTTGGAGAATTCGGATGCTGTCGGAGAGAATGGTGGAGAATACTGTGTGCACCCCAAGGACATTCCAAAAGCTAAAAGGTTTTGCGGGAGAAAGAAGGAACTTTTCCAGATAAGAGAGCAGCTAATTATTGATGAAGTACAGATGATCGTTATTACCGGGATCGCCGGAATAGGGAAGACATCGGTAGCCATGCAGATCGTGGAGGAAATGAAGGGGAAGGCCCATATTTTTCACCACCGCTTCAGGGAATTCGACACTCTCCGGAAAATTGGCCGAGAATTCGCTTATTTTCTGGCAAAAGCAGGGTACCCGGAGTTACCCCAGTACCTTGATTCCACTGTTTCCCTTGATATCGATTCCGCGCTGAAAATTACCCTGAACACCCTCAAGGATTTCAAGGCGCTTTTCGTTCTGGACGACTACCAAAAATGCTCACCGAGGATATCTGCATTCGTACATGAAGCACTGAAGAAAATTAGACCCCTCACGAACGTTAAATTCATGATCATTGGCCGAGAACGACCATCGTGTTACGATCGCACGGAGGCCGTGGTAGGAAACAATATATTCGAGTTGAAACTGCAAGGTCTCACAAAGGAGGACTCCAGATTGATGCTCGGGTTGGGCCCGGACGACGAAGAGCTTCTTGCGGATATATACCGGATAACCGAAGGCCATCCGTTATCTATCGAACTTTTAGGTTCTGGTGACAGGGGGAAGGCATCCCGGAGTATGAAGGATGTCTCCAGATATATCCATGAAGAGATTTTTTCGAAGCTAAGCGCCGAGGAAAAGAGAATAATGGAACTCGCCTCCATCTTTAGAAGACCCTTTCTACCCGAATTTCTCTTCATAGATGAAAACGTATCCTTCGACCATATAGACTCGCTGCTGGAAAAATATCTACTTCTGGAGGGTAAGGACGGCATCGAGCAGCATGATCTTATCAGAGAATTCCTGATACGCAGGATCAATCCTTCATTGAAGAACAGGTATCACAAGTGGGCGGCGGAGCAATATCTCAAAGGGGACGATTCCAAGGATTCACTTGAAGCGGTCTATCATCTTATGAAAGCCGGCGATTTCAGTGATGCATTGAAAGAAGTGAAGGAAAAGGGCACGGACATCATGGCGAACCATCATTTCGAGGAGTTCCTGAACATCCTCGAAGTTCTCGAAGATAAGGATATTTCTCTATCGGATAGGGGCTCGATATTGCATTTCAAAGGTGAGATATATATTTACTGGCTGATGTTCCCCCAGGCAATGGAATGTTTCGAGCTGGAGATGGACATTTCAAGAGAGATTGATGACGAGGTGAGGTTCCAGGAGGCTGAAACGTCCTATAAAAGAGCAAAGGACCACGCTCTTTATTAATTATATGGGACAATGGAGACCCGAATTTGGGACTAGGTGGGATAATTAAGCACGGGAAGAAAGAGTCGATCGCATGGTGAAATTGAGATCAAGATCAATGTACGCACTTGTGTTGGCGTTGAGCTTATTATTTTCCGGGGTTTTCCTCTGGGCCCACTCATCCGGGCGCCAGTCAACTGATGAGAACGAAGCCGACGAATACCGTGAAACCCTCGATAAATACAGGCGTGAGAACGTTCATTATGATTCCGGAGAGATCGTAGAGTATATCACAGCCTGCCAGAATTCCAACGGTTATTTCGTTGACAATCCGGACCTAATTAAGGAAGCCGCCGAGCGAAATAGAAAAACAATGGTAACTACTCACGATTTAGAAATTAATTAGGTAAAGATATCACAAATCTGAATTTCTTCTGCTTTTATTTTGTTTT
>JASLWR010000102.1 GCA_030740765.1 Thermoplasmatota archaeon | reverse complement strand
TTTGAGAAGCATGAGCATAAATCCGTGCGAACATTACGGAATAAATTCCGGTTCGCTGGTCCCTGGGAAACTGGCTGATATCGTGGTCATGGAGGATCTTTTGGATTTCAGGATACTGGCCACCTATGTCAGAGGTGTGAAGAGATACGATGGTGGGAATCTACCGTCTGTTGAACCAGTAATTATGAATTATAAACCAATGTTTCCATCATTGACAACAAATGAATTGATGATTCCTGTAGGCGAGGACCGGAAATATCGTGTAAACGTGATTGATGTCATGGACGGTACGATAAAAACTGGAAAAGGCGAGGCTGAGGTTGAGGGCCGGAACGGTTATCTTTTACCCAATCCGAGCGTTGACATTCTGCCATTGGTTGTAATAGACCGGTATGAAGGAAAACACGTTGGCAGAGGATTCGTGCGAGGTTTCAGGATACGGAACGGAGCGATATCGAGCTCCATCGCTCATGACAGTCATAACATCATTGCCGTTGGCAGCGATCATGATCAGATGTTAAAAGCAATAAACAGATTATCCAACACGGGAGGAATTTGCGCCGTATCAGGCCCCATCCAGGCGTTTCTGCCGTTGCCTATTGCGGGTTTGATGTCCACCCGGCCCTGTGAAAAGGTAGCCGGAGACCTTAAATGGATTAAGGACGTTGCGAGGCTGGCTGGTTGTACTCTTGAATCCCCAGTTATAACCTTGAGCTTTCTCTCACTCCTGGTGATCCCACATTTGAAATTATCCGATCGTGGTCTATTCGACACCGAGAAATTCGACTTTATCGATGTGATCAAAGATTAACTTTTTACGTTACTGGTGATAATATGACCGACAGTGGCAAAGAATTTCACAAGAAAACGTCCTATATTCGCGGAAACATACCCCGCGTAAGACTGGATTGGACCCATGAGCCGAGTAGATACAAAGAATACGATGGAGCGAAAAAGATCAAATTACCTTTACCACAGAAACGAGGCGGAGCTCCTCTTTGGGACGTGATCAAGAAGAGGAGAAGTATTCGGAAATATAACAATAAAAAATTGAATATTAGAGAGATATCCCAGTTATTATGGGCAACCCAAGGGATAACAGAACGCTCTCGTGAGTTTAGGGCGACACCTTCCGCCGGTGGCCTCTATCCCATATTAACTTATGTCGTAATCAATAACGTAGAGAACCTCGACGCGGGACTATACCATTACAACGTGAAAAACCATGAACTTCAGCTTGTGGGGGCCGGAGATAAACGGGAGCAGGTGACAAGAGCCGCTCTTGACCAGAGAATGGCTTTCAATGCTCCAGTGGTATTCGTGTGGAGTTGCATCTTTCAACGGTCGGTATGGAAATACAGCGAACGGGCTTATCGTTACATTTACATGGACGTCGGCCATATCGGGCAATCTATGGTGACTGCTGGAACAGCGCTGGGTCTTGGATCATGTCTAATCGGAGCTTTATACGATGAGGAAGCTAACGAGCTTATTGGAGTGGATGGTGAGGGAGAAAGCGTTGTTTATATGTGCACGGTCGGGCATTCAGAATAGGTTTGAAATTATTACCATATCTCTATATCCAGATCGTCCAGAGTTGATTCCTCAATTGGTTTATCACCCTCTGAATCTGGTTCATCAAGTGGAGGTGCGGGCTCATAAATAATTTCTGTCGATTCGGAAAATTCCACTTGAATATCATTATTTTCATATTTTTCATAATAGAAAGGAATATTAGCAGAAGTTCCTGCTACCCAACTTTGACACGTAGCTCCGCTAGGATTATTACAATTTTCCATTTGACAGTTGGGAGAAATCGGGGCCTGGAAGCCCCGATTTGTTAAGAAACAGCCCTGTTTTCCGCCAAAATACACTGAGAAATGCTATTGAAATTCGATAATATCAGCCTATATGGGGCCTTTTTCCCTTCTCCACCGTAACTGTCAAATTCGATAGCAGTATTTTTTTGAAAATATGATATAAATAGCCTATCTGGCTACCTCCATATACTTCTGTCAAATTTCAATGAAAATCATCCATAAAAAAATAAAAATGACCCTGATCTATGGATAAAAATAACTTTGAAAATTGGGTAGTAGCGATGCAAGGCCGAACTAAAAGAATGATAACAAGAATATTGGAGGGCTGCGCCCTCCGTGGTCGGCATAGCGCCGACTTTTATTATTCCATATTTTCCTCGTAATCGAGGGGCGCGTGGCTTTATTGCGGCGCCCCACGATTCACATAAACATTGAGAAATGTCAAACTTGGGCTGCTAATGAAATCAGAGTGATGGCAACGAAAATCCGATATTTCATGCCAAAACATTTCATCATCACAATCTCCGATTTCATTTTTACAGAGATATTTTAAAAAGTCTCTATTTATTTTTTTTCTTTTCTCATTATTTTAGTTGCTGGATAATTGAGGTGGAAAATCGATTTTACGGAAGGCATACATCGGTTACAATAGATTTAAATGCCCTGAGTGGATGACGTTTATATCACTGGCAATCCCTTATGTCCCGGAATTGATAAAATGGCCGAAACCGAGAATGGTGAAACGATATCCATAATTGGTGCAAAATATTTTCCTTTTCCAACGGCCAGGCCCGGCCAGAAACAGTTTATGGAAGACATATCTTCAGCGCTCAGGGAAGGAAAAAACCTTGTTGCTTATGCTCCCACGGGCATCGGGAAGACCGTGGCAGCTCTTACTACAATGGTATCATGGTGCAAGGCGAAGGAAAAGAAGTTACTGTTTCTTACATCTAAACACAGTCAGCATAACATAGCAGTGGAAACTCTGAGAATGATAAAGGAGAAAATGGAGCACCTCGGAGTAATAGATATTATTGCAAAGGAGAAGATGTGTTCCATTAAAAGGACAAACGGTATGAAATTGTTATGCCAGGCTGATGAACGATATGATAACTGCCCGTTAAAGGGCAGCAATAATATAAGTTTGATAGAACATTTTCTGTCAAACATTCTCCACGTGGAAGAGCTGGTAAAACTGGCCCACGAGGCAGACATATGTCCCTACAAAGCGGCAGTGGATGCCGCGGTTTATGCCGATGTGATAGTGTGCGATTACAATTATGTATTTTCAGAGATAGCTGAAGTGATGATCCCGCGATTGGGAATCGAAATGGAAGACATTGTTCTTATAATCGATGAGGCTCACAACCTACCGGAGAGGATCCGAGAGAACCAATCGATGAAGTTGACCCCAAAAATGATAAAGGATGCTTCAAAACAATGTAAGAGGGAAGACGAACAATTGAGTTACTACATTTCGGACTTTGGGCAGGTATTATCCGATATCGATGAAGCCCTCCCTAAAAAGATCGACAACGAAGGGACCCGGGAGATCACTAAGATGGATATAGTGACTCGATTGGATTATCTTTTTGCCAGCACGCTTTCCGGTGATAATCGCTACACCACGGGTATCTTTATAAAGGAGTTGGCTGCAATCTCGAACAAGTTCGAATTAATAAGTAAAAATAATCATATCAAACCTCTATTAAAATTTTTGGAAGTATGGATGACCGATGAAATCGATATTTTGCGAACACATTCGAAGTCCGCAGGATCGATACTGGAAATATTTCCAATGAATACAGCCAGGTTCTGTCACGATATATTCAAAAACGTTTCACTCTCGGTTTTGATGAGCGGAACCCTGTTTCCTGGAAAGATGTACGCGGAAATACTGGGAATGGACCTGTTGGAAACCGTAATAAAATACTATCCTTCACCTTTCCCCACCGAGAATCGGTTGATAGTGGGCATGGACATCGTGACCACATTGTATAAAAAACGTAATACACACATGTTCCAGGCAATTGCCAACCAGATACAAGAAATGTCGAGATACACCACCGGAAATATTGCTGTTTTCTTTCCATCATACCAACTTCTCAGCGAGATATCGCATCATCTCGAAAGATGCTACGTTACCAAACCTACACTGGTGGAAGATCGCAAGATGAGCAAGACAGAGAAACGGAATATTTTCGATAAATTGAATGAGTTAAAAGAAAATGGTGGGTCCATAATGCTCGCAGTCCAGGGTGGGTCGCTTTCTGAAGGCGTTGATTACCGAAATAATCTACTGGATGGAATATGTATCGTGGGATTGCCTCTCAGTCCACCAACCACGAAGATAATCGGACTTATAAAATATTATAAAGGGAAATTCGGAAAGTCAAAGGGTTATTATTACACGTACATTTACCCCGCCATCAATAAAGTGTTACAGGCTTCCGGAAGAGCCATTAGAGGTTATAACGACAAGGCATTCATAGTATTGATGGATCACCGGTTCGGCATGAAAAGTTACATGAAAGCATTCCCACCGGATTTCAAGTATGAAATGGTAGATAATGTCCACAATTATATTCGTAAGTTCCTAAAGGGGTCTCATCAAAATAAACAATGAATTTATATTGGTGAATTGCTTATCCGTTAGCTTGCGGGATTCCTTGCCGGACCGGTCTCTTATGGATTATGATAATATGATGCACGATACTCCAAAATATGACGTTTCCAACACGATGTTCTCACCGGAGGGAAGGCTTTTCCAGGTGGAATACGCCCGTGAAGCGATCAAAAAGGGTAGTACGGTACTGGCCATGAAATATAAACACGGAGTTTTATTTTTGACCAGGAGGGCGAAAGATACTCACATCGTGGTGGAATCCTCTGCAAAAAAATTGTATCGGATAAGCGAGAACATTGTCGGCGCATCATCGGGTCTGGTCGCAGATGCAAGAGCACTAATTGATTTTTGCCGTTACATCAGTACCCGCACGAAACTCCGTTATGACGAGCCAATTACCATTGAAACATTGGTGAAACGTCTCGGTAACGTCCTGAGGACCTATACTCAGTACGGTGGTGTAAGACCCTTTGGTGTGGCGTTATTGGTCGGGGGTATAGACTCAACTGGAATAAAACTTTATGAGACGGATATTAGCGGGGCCATAAGAGGTTATAAGGCGGTAGCCATAGGCATGTCAACCCCGGAAGTTATAGAAATTTTAGAGGAGCGTTACCATCTCGTGGACAACAAAGATGAGGCTTTCAAGGAACTCTATTCGATGTTGAAAGAGGTTCAACCTACAGAAACTGAAGGAACAATGCTCGAAGTTATGTGCGTCGATGAAAAGAAAGGCTTTAGTTTTGATAGAATAACGGATGTTAAATCTCTATAGTAGCTATCTTTTTATTAAAGATGAAAGAATAGAAAGACCAAAGGATGCAAGCTTCGGTGCTCTTAAGATAACACCAGGAATTATATCCATAGGATTGTCGATATCACCCTTTTTTACAATATGATCAAGCACTCTTTCTTTTTTAACTATTGAAAATGCTTGCTCAATCTCCTCGATAGTTAACTTTTGGTATATTTTTCGTCCTGACATTGCTCGAGAGATATTTGGGCGCAGCTTTCGGTCGATGAAACTCTGATAGTTTTCAAGTCCGTTCTGGCCCGAGTGCTTCGCTTCGATCTCTTCGAATATATTGGTTGCCAGCTCTTTTGCCGCAACCAGCGCAGGGTAGACTCCACCACCGGAAACCGGTTTTGCCATAGCCCCACTGTCTCCAACCAAGGCGCACCTTTCGCTAATGCATCTGTCCAGTAAACCCAATTCGATCTTCCCGGCAATAAATTTATCAGCCTTGTAATCAGCAAGATACTTTTGTGTTATCGGGTGTAGCATTAATTTTCGGTAGTAACTCACCGGGGCACCCTTTGTTGAAGGAATACAAAGACCGACCCTGGCCCCACCATCTTCTCCTTCCGGGATGATCCAAGCAAAGAAACCGGGGGCCACTTGTTCTCCGGTAATTATTATTAGCTCGTCCTTGGGGATGTCGGCTCCATGCCCGTGAGAACCATAACCGAGGAGGGTCTCCGGTGGTGTTGAAAAATCAAATGCTTTTCTGATAAAAGATCCCGAACCGTCTGCTCCAACAAGATAATTGCACCCACATTGTTTTTCTCCGTCTTTAGTCACGTATTTCAAGACGTATCGATTATTGGCCTGCTTCACCTCTACAACCCTTGCTCCGGTTTTAAGAACAGCTCCAGCCGCCTTCGCTTTATTTAAAATCCCTCGATCGAACTCTGCCCGATCGATCACATATGCCTTTTCTTTATTTGAATAGAGCCTTATAGACTGACCTCTCGGAGAATAAATTGTTCCACCCTTTATCCGGTTCAGAATTTTACAGGATGAGCCACCTAGTTCATAAGTTCGAGGTGAGATAAGACCAGCGCATTGGATTGGTTCACCAATACGATCGCCACGTTCCAGTAAAAGTGTATCGATGCCCTTTTCCGCCAACAATCGAGCGGTTTCCCCGCCGGCAGGGCCACCCCCTACCACAACGACATCATGCTCTTCCATGGACTGGGCCGATAAAATTCAATATATATTATTCTGTTGTCATGATTAATAGATTGGGGAGTTGGACGTAAGATTCGTACGGTGCATTTATTTTCCAATTTGTTAATAATAATATTACGATTGCCACTATTTCAACTCAAGACATCCAACGCTTCCTTGCCGGTCATCCCCTCCATGACCCCCAGTTCGATGGCTTTTTGTGAAACCTTGACAACCTTCGCGATCAGTACATCATCAAAGGTATCTACCCCTGTAACCATGCAGGCAGCATCACCTAGTTTTTCTGCGATTGACATGTTGAGATAACCGCACATGACGAATCCCTTTTTCGCACGGATCACCAAAAGAGCAGCGTTTTTCATCTGCATTCTCAGTGCCAGGCCAGGTCCGTTTTTCAGTGAGATTTCTTTTTGCATCATGCTTCAGCTCTCCCTTAGTTTTCTAACATCGCATTGGTAATGCTGAACTTTTCATCCATTTCCTTTTCAGGGAAACCAATCCTTGAGAGTTTTCTCGAACGCAACGTTCATGTATCCTTTACTATCTTCAAGGGTCCAATTCCCACTGTATTCATTTTCACCGGCCGAGAATGTAAGAACCAAATTGATCGTATGATCAATGTTCGGATCTCCCGATGAATTGAGGTGAATGTTCTTTTCTATACCACTTTCTATCGATTGGAATAATTCATGCCGGTTCCCCAAATCCTTTCCTTTCTCATCTACGAAATCAAGAGAAACTTCAAGATTCGTGATTATCTTATTTCCCGAATTGGTCAATCTTACGTTCACCTGTATATTCCCGGCGACCTCCTCGTGATATATGACCTTCACGTCCAGTTGTACCCGGGGAAGGACATAATGATATCCAATAAGACCATTTATGATGAGTAAAACCGTAATAATGACAAATATCCACACTGCCTTTCTACCCTGGATTGGGACACTCGTCCCCGAATGCGTCATATTTTCACATCCATCCTGGGCAGCCCTATCAGCTGGATTGCGGTTTTTCATAGTCGGATTCTCCCGTAGGGATCGCTCTATAGTACAATATCATACATCCTTCAACTCATATGTATTTTTTCATATGTGTGAATCTCGGCGAATTTTGTGGTGCTCACAGATGAAGATTATGAAAGTTGAAATGATCGTATCGATGCATATCTACATTATTGCATAAGGGGTCCCATGGAAATACAAAGATAATGTAATCCTATACCCTCAGGGTGTTGGTATTCGCGATTAGACAAGCCTTCAATAGGCATCAGGCATAAAGGATAATTATCATTATTCAGCCGAGTTGCCCATCAATATTATTCCTTTCATCCCCATTCATACCGAGCCTCAATCGGCAGGCTCTGCTTATATTCCTATACTCCCAATATATTCTTGATCACACCGGAATAATCCAGTTTAAATGATGATTTGGATGTAGGCATGGAAAACGGAATGGATACTGGCGCTTGGGCAAAAAGTTCTTTTTCCGTAAAGAAAGAATACACCTCATTGGTCGCTTTTTGATAATGTTCGAAATCTTGAAAAGCTGAGAGATGAACGTTCTTTATATCGCTTGAGATCTGAAATACCGGTGGCATTATTTCAGAGATCTTGTTCATACCTTCCTTTAATACCTGTTTATTTTTATTGCTGTCCAGTGTAATGCTGAAAAGAACAAACAACCGATATCCCATCATACCTAGGTTTGGGATCTTCACGGTTTTCATGATCCCCTCCGTTTCAAGCTTTTTTCTCATTCTGGCTACGGCCTGTCGTGTGGTTTTGATCTTTTTACAGATACTGCTATCCGCCAACGAAGGATATTTTACCAGGCCGTACAATATTTTTTTATCGAGTTTGCTTATTTTGACCGGTCGGGATGTCTTCTTAGTCTCCTGATTACCACCGCGCATCA
>JASLWR010000101.1 GCA_030740765.1 Thermoplasmatota archaeon | reverse complement strand
CTCTTATACAAGTCGACATTCATGCCGTTTCACCTTTTTTTCCGACCAACATTTCGATCTTTGGTCACTGATAGGTACAACAACATTATAGCAATAATGACGAATAATCCTACAAGACCGAAACCCGGGGATTCTTCTTCCGTCTCCACCAAGGGAATACTGTCAGTCTCTTTAACCATCTCCGAGCTAACAAGCGTGTTTCCCTTTGCATCAATGGTCTTTATCCTGTAATGAATTGTCGTCGCCGGAGAATAGGAGACCGGTGCGGTTGTATATTTTTTTCCGCTCTTTTTCATAGTTGTCTCTTGATGTTCATCGCCTGATAACCAGTATTCTGCCTTAACCGACGAATCGCTGCCGCTGAGATCGCAAGCTGGAAAAAATTCCACGGACAGAGTAGGAACCCCACTCCCACCCTTCTGTATTCTTTCCACCTTCGTCTTTTTTATACCTGTCAGCGTATTTTTCAGCTCGTTCTTTGAGTCTAAAGAGTAATCCTTGGGAAATATGCCTTTTATCTCGTCGATGAATCTTGTGGAATCAACGGATGAGTGCATCACACCACTTTCGACATCCGTATCGGAAAAGCCCAATAGATGTCCCATTTCGTGCAATAGAACTGCTTTTTCTATGTCCCGATGCTCATCGATCCCCAAATTGGTGGGAAGTGAATCGATATCGATATTGTCGATGGCCTCCTTGAATATGACTATGGAAGACGAGGTAAATGCCAAGCCCAGGGTGCTTACTCCCACCGGGTCTGCCGCATAGGTACCGTTCACATACAATATATATATGGAAAATACCTCCGCTGTGATCTCAAAGGTACGATAAAGGGATTCGTATTGTTTTATATCAGTTAATGAATGGACCGCTTTGTCATGTGGAATGGCGAGCATGTTATTGGCCTTGAACGGTTCTACATATGTCCTCTTCGAATAGATGTCGAAAATGTCCATCACCGCATCAAGGGGTTCGAATAGATCTGATTTTGTATAATCGGGTTCAACACCCATCATCCAATCGATCTCGATCCATATCTTGGGATGGTTGGCCGGATTCAATATGTCATAAGCGAGGTCACCCACATTCTGGTTACTCCTCTCAAGCGGCCTATCCTCTAAAATACATCCCATTCCTGAGAATGACAGTAGTACTATAATGATAATAAGTACTCGCTTTCTTTTCACCAGTGATGTGAAAAATTCTGATCTTCGTACCACGTATTACCTTATTCATACAATGATAGAAAAATGTTTCGAAAGGTATTTGTTCAATGTAGGATTAATACAGCCTAAGGGTTTTTAAAAGGTGTTCCGTTGAAAGAAGTTATAGACGAAAAGAAATCCACCGGTTTTATTGTGATGGGTGGTGATTCGGATAATAAAATTATGAACCTTAGGAACTTGATAAGGGATTTCACGAGAAGGAGGAACTGGGAACCTTATCACAATCCCAAGGACCTCGCCCTTTCCATATCCATAGAGGCAGCTGAGCTTCTGGAGGTGATGCAGTGGAGGGAGCACAATATAGAGAAACTTCTCACTTACCCCGACTTTCTTCCTAGGGTTCAAGAGGAACTGGCCGACGTTATGATATATTGTATCTCTCTTGCAAACGTGCTGGACCTGGACATATCTGATATGGTCCGGAAAAAAGTTAGCCGCAACGAGGAGAAGTATCCGGTGGGAAAATCGCTTTAAGGGATTAACTCCCGGTAACCCTCAGATTACCTATTCTCATGGATGGAAAAGCGGCAGATGCTGAGCCCATACCTCCGCTCATCTTCTTCACATCGGTTCCTATGCAGTTAATTCCTTCAAGAAGCTCCAGAGCGTTACCGCTTATCATGGCCGAGCTTATTGGATTTTTTATTTCTCCCTTGTCAACGTAAAATAGCTGCGACGAATTAACCGAGAAATCCCCCGATACCCTGTTGGCGGTATGGGCGCCGAGTACATCATAAACAACGATTCCCCGGTCCATTTCTTCTATCATATGGCCGAGTTCCTTTTCCTCATTTCCCCGTACTATTATGTTCCTTGCAGAAGTTGCGGGAGGAGTCTTATAGGAACTACTTCCTCCCATTCCTTCAGCCCTGATACCGGAAGAAGTTTTATTCGTATCGTATTTCTGGGCCGAAAAGCAGTCGAACAGGAGGCTGGTTGCCGCGCCGTTTTCGATGAGTGGAATGGTAATGGAAGGAACGCCCTCATCATCGGAAGGTGAGCAAGATAGACCTCCTTTCATAAGTGGGAAATCATAAAGTGAAAATCCTTCCGGCGCGATCATTTCCTCCATCAAGCCGTGGAGATAGGTCTTGCCTTCCATGGTCTGGCTCCCGTTGAAAGCAGGTATCACAACGTTTTCAAATATCTCCCATGCGGCCTCGTTCACGAATAGGACCTCCATCTCCCCACTTGGTCCGTCCTTCGCACCTTGACCCATGAGAGCAAGGTTGGCCGCCTCAGCACCGATGACGGTTCCGTTGATATCCAGGGCTGTTGATTCCTGTGATGAACTACCTGTTGATATTCCAAGATCATCGAATATACACGATATTGAGGCGTAGATCCCGGTTCCTCTTTCCTCAAATACGATGCCACCAGAGTTGGCAATAACGAAACTTTCGACGCCAAATCCGATCCCTCCCCGGGTCACCATTGCAGAAGGCGCTTTGTCCGCCAGAGCATCTTTCATCTTACTAATTATATCCATCAGATCGGTGACTTCCAGTACCTCCAATCTCTCGTCATACTGGCAGCTCACTTTAGGATAATGGCTTGCGGCATCAGGGAAATGTCGATCCAGTTGTGGTGAAATTCTGGATAACGACAAAGCCTTTTCGACAACGGAGGGAATGTTGTTGAAAGAGCTGGAATAGGCAAAACCCACGCGACCTTCTTTTAGGACCCGCAATCCGAAACCAGCTCCGCTTCCCCCGGATGCCTGCTTTATTTCATTGCCCTCTATTGAGACCCCACATCCCCGTCCCCACTGGATGAAGCACTCGCTTTCGTCAGCTCCGGAATTATCGGATAGGCGGATTATCTTTTCGGCAAGGTCAATATCAGGTTCGGAACCAACTGTATTTCCATTTATTTTCGTACCATTGCTTCCCAGAATATTCTTGTAGGCTCTCATTCATCTCCCTCCTACTACGGCATTACGTATACGGATATGGGGCCCCCCGTCACAAACCGATACGAGCTGCCCCTTGCCGCAAAAGCCCGGGGAACCCAGTCTGAAATCATTCGCAAGGGCATCGATGTTGTTCAAAGTTTCCAAAGTTGAGCCTGACAAAGACACATCCTTCAACGGGGAAATCAGATTACCCTTTTCGATGAGATACCCTTCTGCTGCATTGAATTGGAACATTCCTTTTGCGGTATCAACCTGCCCCCCTCTGGTACCTTTCAAGTAGACCCCATAATCAATGTCCTCAATGAGTTCTTCAAAGGACTGGTCGCCGTTACCGATCATGGTGTTGCTCATTCTCACCAGAGGCGATGAGCCTGCTGATTGGGCTCTTGCGGAACCATTGGGTTCTGTGTTCATCTTTCCGGCGGTCTCCCTGCTGTTAAGGAATTCCATTAGCACTCCATTCTCTATCAACATCTTCTTTCTTGCCTTTACCCCCTCGTCGTCATAAGGAAAACTACCGAAACCTGCAGGAATGGTGGGATCGTCGAATATGCTCACCAATTCGTTACCTATCTTCTGTCCCATCACTCCCTTCAATATGGAGTCTCCCGACAATACGAGGTCTGCTTCTGTTGCATGACCCACTGCTTCATGTGCGAATACTCCTGCAAGATCGGGGTCCGCGATAACGGTGAACTTACCCGATGGCGCGGAACGCGCTCCAAGTAGCCTAATGGTGCTCATTGCCGCCTCCCTGGCTTTTTCCATGAGAATTCCGTCATTCAGAATCTCGTATCCGGCTGCCCCGCCAAGACGCATGCGATATCCCACGACATTGGTCCCGTCCCTTGCTGTTAATGACGCTCTCACAAGAACATTGGACTCGTGGAATGACACCTCGCTGCCCTCGCTCGAATAGAAATTGTTCTTCACAACTCCGTCGTCGAGTCCCACTTCCACGGAGTTTATTTTTTTATATTCCTCAAAAGCACCCATCAAGTCTTCAAGGAGCTCTACCTTCCAAAGAATATCGACCTCGCGGGGATCCCGGGAAGCCTTCAATGGGATATGGTCTGTTACCACCGGGCATGCAGCCAAGTTCACTTTGCCCTTTTTTCTTGAGGCCAAGGTCCGCGCCAATTTCACCGCCTTTTCCACACCTCCCAAGAGGCCCATCTTGCCGTCTATAGAATAAAAACCCCAGTTTCCGTCGTAAAGAACTCTAATTCCGGCACCCTGGTCCCCACCGGAAATGGCCTTGTACAGTTCACCGTCCCTGTATGAAAGTGTGGTGCCGCCGCCATGGACTGTTCGAATGTCGCAATAGGACGCACCCATCTGTTCCGCCTTTCTGATCGCTTCGTCAATATTCATGTAACCACGAGTAAAATTGATTATATTAAGTCCTTCGAGGAATGGTAGAATTCAGATATATGTATATTGGCAGGGTTTTTCAACGGTATGAACCGGGATACTTTCATGATAGAATCAGAATCGATCCGGTTACCAATTTTGGTCTGTAATTAGATTATAACTAATATCAATAATAACACAATTAAATCTATTAAACACTATAATATTGAACTAATAAGAGTTGATTTTATGCTAGAGTTCAAAGAGATACACGTACTGGACCGCAATAGCGAATTCTTCGGGATTCCTACCAGTGAACTTATGGAAAACGCTGGAAAGGGTGCTGCCGAGGCGATAAGCGAGAGGAACGATTTGAAGGGTAAGAAAGTTTGTATTCTTGCGGGGAAGGGTAATAACGGCGGGGACGGTATTGTTCTGGCCCGGTATCTTCATAAGCTGTGCAAAGTAACCCTGATACTCGCCTATCCCAAAGATCAAGGCTCCGCTCTCAGTCTAATGAACCTAGAAAAAGTCCCAAAGAAAGTTACCATGGTGGTTACACCGGAAATAAAGAAAGTAGGCTCCATCATCTATGAAAGCGATATCGTGGTAGATGCATTACTGGGTATTGGCGTCTCTTCAGAGCCGAGAGAACCCATAAAAGGCATAATTGAAACATTGAAATCCATAAAGGAGGGGAACGGAGGGGAAAAACCGCATGTAGTCTCGTTGGATGTTTCAACCGGGATCGGCACGGATACAACGGTCCGGCCGGATCTTACCGTTACCTTTCACGAGACGAAAATCGGTATGACCCATGAAAACTCGGGTGAAATAGTGGTCAAGGATATAGGGGTCCCTGAAATGGCCGGAACCCATGTCGGTCCCGGTGAGTTCGGCTACTATCCGAAGAATTCGATCACATCACACAAGGGTGACAATGGTGTCGTGATGGTGGTGGGAGGCGGACCGTATGTTGGAGCGCCTGTTCTGGCTTCGCTTGCCGCCTTAAGGAGCGGGGCTGATCTCGTTCACCTCTTCGTCCCTCGCTATATCTACCACCCGGCAACATCCTTCTCACCCGACCTGATCGTACATCCAATAGGCGAGTTCGAAGATTCGGATTATTTCGCTACCGATTCTGTTCAGGAATGCATTGAATTCTCTAAGAAGTGCGATTCGGTGGTGATCGGGCCGGGTCTTGGTCGGCACCAGGAGACCTGGAAGGCCGTTGGCAGGTTTATCAGTGGAGTCAAGAAACCCCTGGTTGTTGATGCCGATGCCCTATATTTACTGAAGCACAGGACGAATGTACTCTGGCACACAGAGACGATCTTGACGCCTCATATGGGTGAATTCATGAGATTGTTCGAGCTTAAGGTCCAACCCAAGAATTTCAAAGACCTGATCAAGATGGTGCAGAGGAAGGCGGCATTGATCAATACAACCATCTTGCTGAAAGGCAGGATGGACATAATCACCGACGGAAAAGATATGCGTTTTAACGAGACAGGCCACCCTGCCATGACCACCGGGGGGACGGGGGACGTTCTGAGCGGAATACTGGGAGCTCTTTTAGCCAGAGGGATGTCAACTTTCCATGCGGCCCGCTTGGGTGCTTTCATTTCCGGGGTCGCAGGGGAAAGAGCGGCAACTGAGAAAAGCTTCGGACTGGTAGCTTCAGACGTTGTGGAGAAAATACCGGAACTGCTTGTAGAATACGTAAGATGAACTTAATCAAATAAATCCACCGAGAGATGGAAGGTCCAGATAATCCATATCATAGGCGATAATGCCCTCACGGGCGATATCGGTGTTAATGATATCCCGGCCCGAAATGGCTGCAATCAGGGAAGTCCTCCACCAATGGTCCAGAAGAATGGTTCCTATTGTACCAAGAAAATACCTGATAATATTTTTCCCCCGACCTGCCCTTAGGCTCTCCAGTTTTATCAGATATGCGGCGTAACCATAGGTCAGATCCCGTCGGATCAGTTTTGCGGCATAATCGGTCATGATCTTACCCGCATTCTCATCGAAATCCCTTAGTCCCACGTCCTTAACCTTTATCCGGCGGTATGGTACCAGGCTTCCGTCATCAGACAACCTGTTCATTACTATGTCCTCGTCATCAATTCTTGCGATCATCCACCGCAGATCCCCGTTGGTCCATATTGGTAGCTCAGTGAGTTTTCGCCCGGAAAAAGTTTCCATGGCGCCTACTATAGCCGCCTCCGTTATGTCGCCGGGAATGAGTCCTTCGAGAACATTCCTCATTTTCCCAAGATTCTCTGGAATTTTTTCCTCACTGGAAGCAAGTGTTATGCTCCTTTCGATAAACTTCCGGTATCCAAAATCTCTCAGGAATTCCACAGAAAAATTTTGAATATCTCTTCTATTCGGTTTAATTTTACCACCGAGATAATGTTTCCGAAATCCCTCATAGAGATTCCTCATATCCCCTGAAAGTTTCCGGAGGTCGAAGAGGTCGGCTAGAGAGAGCACTGTGTCTGAAAGAACTTTTCCGGGAGTACCGTCACCCCGTGTGTTGAGCCCCCGACAAGATAGATTTGCCACCAGTTGTACACGATCACCCACATGCACATGCACCGGGAACAGCCTGCAGTATAATGGTCTCGAACTGTAGATCGAGCATTTCCGCTCACTTAAAAAGAAACAGGAACCGCTGTCGTTCTTGAGTTTTAAAAAGAGGTTATTTGTCTTATTACCGAAGATGCTTTCCCTGCTAACACCTTGCTTAAGTTCCGGGTTCTCGGAAAATCTCCTATTCTCATCTCCCACCAGCTCTGCCTGGCATAGACAGCAGAGCGCGCAGCCCTCAAGACAGACCAGCGACAGATCATCGAGTTCGGCAGTATCAATTTCCACAATGGGGAAATTTTATTTATTCTATTTAATGGCATGGTCAAAACAGTTGAAAATAATGGAGAGGAACGAGGGAAAAAACTATAACGGAAAGAACCGTTTCGGCATCAATCGAGGGATCGAGCTAATGACGGCTGATTATTGACTAGAAACTGGTCGATCCCCACGGTCAAGTGATATAAGTGTTGGGAACTCGAAACAGATTGACGATATGTTTTTTAGTCGTGGTATTACTGAGTGGTTCGATGATGATGAATCCCGCCTTCTTAGGATGGCGGGCAAATGAGGTAACTGTCAGCGGGGCCACTATTACGGTTGATGACGATGGTGGAGAGGATCACCAAACTATCCAGGGCGCCATAGATGCTGCTTCATCCGGCGATGTAATCGATGTGTTTCCCGGCCTTTACCAGGAAACATTAAGCATCGAAGGAAAGACCATAACCCTCCGGGGTGCCGGAATGAACAAGACCGTCATCAATGGTTCGGGAAAGGGCGCGATCTGTCTGAATATCGAAAGCGGTTTCAACAATATTACCGGCTTCTCCATACACAACGGTAGCATCGGCATATTTGTTAACGGCACTGACGGAAATCGGATAAGCCAATGCAACTTGACACTTAACGGATTTGCAGGGTTAGCGCTGAACGAGAGTGACAATAACATTATAGAGAACAATTACTGCAACAATAACCTTTACGGAATAAAAATAAATGATTCCACAGGCAATATCCTGATGAACAATACATGCAATTCGAACCGGAAGGACGGAATAAATCTAACATTTTCGGACAGTCAAATATTATCTAACAACACATGCCGTTCCAATGATGACAACGGCATATTCCTCGGGAATTCCGACTTGAATATTATTAATGATAGCGATCTTCAATATAATGCATGGGTGAGGGCCGCTGCCGGGGTAAGGTTCTTCCGTTCGAACAATAATACCGTGGAAAATTGCCAACTCAGCACCAATGGTCGTCAGGA
>JASLWR010000100.1 GCA_030740765.1 Thermoplasmatota archaeon | reverse complement strand
AAGATATATCCGAAGAGCAGCGGGCGGCTATCGGTAACTTCGCGGTGCAGTGGCTCAAGGAAGACACGGGCGAAGTGGTGGAATGGGGTTCTGAAAAGGATGAGGATGAGATTACGGTTGAAGCCGATATAGTGCATATTCCAACGGGAGTAAACATGGGTAAATCCTTCGTCGAGATAGTGAAGGAAACGGCACCGCTAGCTCAACCTGTTCCACTAGCTCCAATACAACCGCAGGCAGTGGGACCGTCACCGTCACCCATGCCTAGTGTCATCATGCCCTATGCGGTTAGAGGCTGGAACGTAACTCCGCTCACGATAGAACACGGAGCGCAGGAAATGCAGGTGCACTTGCCGGAGACAGGAACACAGCAGATACCCCCTGCACCGGGAGTGTCCATGCCTGTTCCCGCCATAGCCCCCACGGAAGAAACCAAATTTCTACCCCAGGGAGATATTCTAGCCACCGTTTCAGGCATTCTGGACAGCGTGGATACGCAGCAAGTTTCTCCCGTGCCCCCTTCACCGACGCCCGAACCGGAGGCGATAACCGAGGGTAACAAACAATCGTTGCAGGCAGCGCTTCCTCCTCCCCAAACACCTCCTCCACTGCCGCCCCCCATGGATTGATCGTAAATTTGTCAGACCAATATGTTGGAATAGATCCGAGCTATAGGATAAACGACGGGTGAAAGATGAAAAGGAATATTACAGCGATTGGTTCGGATAGTCTTGGTTTGATGATCTAAAGGTGCAAAGACGGATATAGATGGAACTTTTTATAGATAAATAGAGGATAACAGATCAAGAGGCATAAATAATGGAGATAGAGTTCGACCACAACAAGATTTCTTTTCAAAAAGAGTTGACCATTTATGACACTCTCGCTTTGGAATTCGGAGAAATTCTTCAACGTAATGAAATCAAATATGTATTCGTATCGGGTTACATCGCAATTCTATTCGGAAGGAGCAGGATCAGCGAAGATATTGATGTGTTAGTTGAAAAAATTTCATTTGATCGATTTCTATCTTTGTGGGAGTCCCTACAAAACCGCTATTACTGTCACAATACCTCCAGTCCGAAAGATGCTTACGATAATTATCTCGATAATAATATTGCCATAAGATTCTCGCTAAAAGGCATTGTAATACCGAACGTGGAGTTCAAATGGGCTTCGACAGAACAACAGAAAGAAGCTCTTGAAAGCTCGCTGTCAGTGGTGTTGGGTGGTAGAGCGTTACAAATATCTTCACTCGAAATTCAAATTGCTTTCAAGCTTTATCTAAATTCGAACAAGGACATTGAGGATGCACGATATCTGTTCGAGCTCTTTAAGGATAGACTGGATATGAAAGCATTGAAGATCCACATCATCGAGTTAAACATTCCCCTGAATGATGCCCAAACAAAACTGGGGTGGTAGCACATGAACCTCGAAGAGATACGGGAGGATCTGGAACGGAACCGTAAAGAACGGCTCAAATTCATTATATGGTATGCACAATGGGTTAGGAGAACACCCAATAGTGTCTGGTCAAAACAACAAAAAGAGATGATAGAAAGCGTTTTAATACCGGCCGACAGGATCATTCAAAAAGGAATTGTTGTAAAATAGTAAATCGGTTAATAATAGAAATGATCATTATTTATCTGTAATTAGCTGGAAAAAAATTGAATAATTACCTAAGGATCCTTTCATAGAACTTACCAAGACGTTTTTCCATTATCTCCCACGAGAATTTTTCCTTGACATTCTTGTGGCTTTTCATGCCGATTTTCTTATTACGTTCCGGGTCTGAGACTGCATCTGTAATGGTTTTTATAATATCATCCGGGCTTCGTCCATCAAGGACATATCCGCTATTCCATTTTCTAGTGAAATCCGCCATTGCTTGAAGGTCTGGCGCCACGTAAGGAACCTTCAGTGCCATGTACTCGAATATCTTCGTCGGGAATGTATGCTCCGCCATGGAGTCGGAGATCAGGGCCTGAAGACCAATGTCAAAGGAATAAATATATTTCAGGCAGGTATCGTAATCCACCCAGGAATGGGTGATAAGGCGCTTGGCCACTCCCAGACCCTCTGCCAACTTCTTGAGCTTTTCTAGCCGAGCTTCCGCCCCCCCCACGAACACCATTATTATATTGTCATCCAATCCACTCAGTGCCTTCACGTAACTATCGAAATCCATTCGGTAGTTCATGGCTCCCACATAACCGATTATTATCTTATCATTCGGGAGACCCAGTTCAGGACAAAAAAATTTCTTCTCGGAGTTTACGAGCTTTTTTGCGTCCTCGTATCTGGTGGTATTGAAAAGAACCTCTGTTGGTATCTTCTTCCGTTTGAATTTATCCGCCAGGTGATCCGAAACGGTTATTACAGCGTCAACTTTCCTTACGTTTATTTTTTCCAAGAACCAGGTGACTACACCCCAAATTTTATTCTGATGCCACTCCATTTCCGGCCAGTACTCATGACAATCATATATCAGTTTACATTTCGCTCGGCGTGCGGCCTTGACACCTACAGGCAGGGTCTCGAGATCGTGACAATGTATGATATCCGGTTTGTGCGAGAGAATTTTTTTCTGAATTATTGGCATTACCTTTTTTCTGAAAAATCGGGCTTTACTGAATATATTTTTTCCTTTTGGAAGTCTGAAAGGATGAAATTCCAACTTGACCCCATTATCGACCTTTTTTAAGCCATCACCCTTAAAATCCCATCCCACTATGGTTGCCCGATACCCCATTCCCACGAGGCTTTTCGCCTCTTTGTGGAATATCCTTCCGTCATAGGGATTGTGTCCGGAGACCATGACGATTCTTTTTTTCGCTTCACTCTTCAATATACAACCCTACCAGATTCAGTATAACTTCGACAGCCTTTTCCATGGAACCCACCGGAACGAACTCTCTGACGCTGTGAAAGTTAATTCCACCTGCGAATATATTCGGTGTTGGAAGTCCCATGAATGATAAGCGCGAACCATCCGTGCCGCCTCTTATGGGTTTTCTAAGGGGTTTCACGCCAGCCGCCTCGATGGCCTTTATTGCATTTTCCACTACCTCGGGATGCTTCTCTACTTGTTCCTTCATGTTTCGATACGATTCCTTAATCTCAAGATCGATCTCGGCTCCAGGGTACATTTCTCTAAGTCGGACAGCATTATCCCCCAGTATTTTTTTGAACTTTTCCGAGCCTTCGTCCGTGAAATCGCGGATCAATATCTTCAGCCGTATTGAACCAACGTCTCCGGAGAACAATATCGGGTGAACATAACCTTCCCAATCTTTGGTTGTCTCCGGAGCCTTATCCCTTGGTAGCATCGAGATATAGTCTCCCATAGCCCTAATAGCGTTTATCATCTTACCGTGAGCGTATCCTGGATGAACGTTGTATCCTTTTATCCTGAGGTTGGCTTCGTATGCATTGAAATTCTCGTCCTCGATCTCTCCTAGTTCACCACCATCCAGAGTATATGCAACATCAGCACCGAAACCTTCGACATCGAATCTGTCCACCCCTCGTCCAACTTCCTCGTCAGGGGTAAAACCTATCTTAATGGTACCATGTTTTATCGAAGCGTCCTTTATCATCATGGAAACAGCGGTCATGATAGCTGCGACGCCGGATTTGTCGTCGGCGCCGAGAAGTGTGGTCCCATCCGTGGTGACAATATCTTCTCCAATGCATTCTTTAAGTTGTTCGGCGGGTATGATCTGTTCAGGATCGCCAGGAAGGACGATATCCCCCCCTAAATAATTCCGTACAATCTGGGGTTTGATATTCTCAGCCGGAGCATCGGGGGAAGTGTCCATATGCGCTATGAATCCCACGACCTTCAAGGTAGGTGAATTGGCTGGCAGCGTCGCTGTGACGTAACAGTATTCATCAACGCATGCGTCATTGAGACCAAGTTCTTTCAGTTCCTTTACCAATAGACGTGCCAGATCAAACTGCCTCTCTGTGCTCGGGATCGGATCCTGTTCATGCTGGCTTTGAGTATTTATACTCACATATCTTAAAAACCTGTCTAGTACTTCAGGGGGCATTGTAATCACCATTTCAACAAATTGATGACGCAGTTAATCCGCTAATCAATATAAATCATTCGCCGAAAAAAATTCGCATAAAATTATATTCAACTCCTGCATTATCCTGAACAATGACGCGAATTCTGCTGTTGGATTGTTACCAGGACGAACCGGCTTGTCTTGGTGTTCCACCCTACCTATCCCCAAGGGTTCGTTACGCTGCCGGGGCAGCTGCGGAACTCGGTTTGGATATGTCCTACATGACAATAGACCAACTGCGGACGGGTGCACGGCCTTTACTCAAGAATCAACCCACCAAAAAGAATGAAAAAATGAATCAGTGGTTTTCAACATTTATTCACGGAAAGAACAATACTGAAGAGATTTCGATAGTCATCGTATACGCAGGTGTAGTTATACCTGGAAAGTACCTCCGGGCGACTCCGCCTTCATTCAAGGAATTGTCAAAAATACCTGTAACAATTCGCACTCTTGCCAGAAGCCATAGAGGTATGCCTGAAAAGATAATACTTTGCGGACCGGTAGCGAGATTCGACATGGTTTCGGCGGACGGTAAAAAATGGGAGCGAACCTTGAAAGACAGTTATGACCATATCATTCCCGACACACCTGCATCGGTACTATTGAGGCTTTTCAGCCATGGAAATCCAATGGACATAATGAAGGAGGCCGATAAGTATGGTTCATTAGGTTCTTACATAGTGAGTAAGCACCCCGATCATCCGGATCCCCTGATATGTGAGATAGAAACTTACCAGGGTTGTATAAGGTATCGATCAGGCGGGTGCAAGTTCTGTTCGCAATCCGAATACGGGAGGCCTGTTTTCCGCAAGGCGGATGACATAATCTCCGAGATGGAGAGCCTTGCCCGGGAGGGTATAACCAGGTACCGGCTCGGGGGCCAATCCTGTTTCTACTCGTACGGTACGGAAGAACTGGGCGAGAATGAAGTTCCAAAACCCTTTCCACGGCAGGTTATTAATTTGCTGTCCGGTATCAGGGAGCGAGTAAAGAAGATCGAAGTACTTCATATAGATAATGTGAATCCGGCAGTGGTTGCGGGACACCCTGAAGAATCAACAAAGATCACAAAAGCCATAGTCAAATACTGCACCCCTGGAAATGTGGCTGCTATGGGCCTCGAAAGTGCGGACCCGGAGGTACATATAAAAAATAATCTGAATTCGACCCCGGAAGAGGCGCTTGACGCGATCCGCCTGATAAACAGGTATGGTAGTTATCGAGGAGATAACGGTATGCCCGCCTTTTTGCCGGGGATAAACTTCCTTGGTGGCTTAAAGGGCGAGAACGAAGATACATACCGACAAAATCTTGAATTTTTAAGGGACGTGATACGGGAAAAACTTCTCGCGAGAAGGATAAATATCCGAATGGTGACCGCTCACGGCTACGGGACAGTATCGAGAAAGATGCGCTCGAATTATATAAAATTCAGAAAATCGGTTCGTATGGAAATCGATCCGGTCCTCATGGAACGAGTGGTTCCGAAGGGAACTATTATTAAACGTGTTTATCTTGAAAAACACGATGGCAAGAATACTTTCGGACGGCAGGTGGGGACGTACCCTGTTCTGGTGGGTTTTTCGTATTTATTACCACTAAACCGCTTCGTGGATCCAGCAGTGGTATCGCACTCGGCGAGATCGGTTACCGCAGTGGAGTCACCTTTCCCAGTGAATACCTGCTCGCTGCGTGCACTTGCCTCGTTACCAGGTATCGGAAAGAAGAGAGCGGGCCGGATCGCAATTGCCCGGCCCATCACAGGAAATGAAAACCTAGGTGACGTTCTTGCAGACGCCCAATTGGTGGAGGAGATAGAAAAGGCGGTGGGGGGGATGGATTATTCGGGGTTTTCATTGTAGCGAGGTAATTCGTATATGTTGTGGTTTCAAGAGATATTATCACAAGTATTATCCCAACCTGTAAATCTGGAATACTATGATTTTGTCGGAAATAATAGGGAGTACTACCCTAAAACAGTAAAATGAATTTTTTTATGAGGAAACAACTTATAGGAATAACAATATTTAACAAATAAAACACGAAGGTGTGACAATAAACAACAAAAAAAAGGCTATCGGAATATGCTTGCTTATGCTCCTTGTTATTTTCACAAATGGATGCTTGGATGATCCTCTTGATAGCAGAGAATATTCTCAGTTCAAAATAGAACGGATCCTGACGCTCGAATCCGAATCTGGAGAAGTGGATTATACATTATCGTCCACCGTCCCTCAAAACATCAAGATCAACGATTACGATGTTCAAAAGGTAGTGGAGTTCGAAAGTACCAATACTCATAAACAGGCTCAGCTCATTAAAACAAACCATCTGTATTACTATAGAGGATCCATTTCCGGTCAAAGCACAGTCACAATAAGTATAACTTACAATATCCGAGCATACGATATGGTATGGAATATCAACGCGGAAAACAGCGGGACCATAGACGATGTCCCGGAGGAATACCGAATCAAATACACGGGAGATCGTTGGGAAATTTATGACGACAGCGCCAATATTCGCCCTTTACCTTACCGTGACATCGATGGAGATGGTATAGTGCCGGATTATAGGATAGCACCCAACAATCCTACCTTGAATTCATTGCCCCATCATCTGGTAGGAAATGAAAAAAATGTATACTCCATGGCTAAAAAGATCTACGATTTCATCGACAAAGGCGGCAGCTACGATAACGTAAACTACGGCTGGGAAGGCGGAGGTTTCGCATATCCCACTCCGGAACAAATGGAGGCCGACCATTTCCGGTTCTTCGGAAAACCCAAACCCGCATACGTCACGTTACATGACGGTTACGGGGATTGTGACGATCAGACAATCCTATTTATTACGCTGGCCTGGGCGGTGGGAATTCCAGCATGGCTCGAAGCCGGAGCGCTCTATAATACGTTCTCCGCCAACCCGGATGACAGGTGGGAAGGACATGGGTGGGCAAAGATTCTGGTGCCCATGAAGGACGGAAAATTCGAGGAACCCTGCGTTGACCCGGTGAAAGACCTGTTCATGGAGAGGATTGCGGACCGGTATTCTGACTGGGAAGATCCCAGTGGAGAGAGGAGTGAATATCTCTTTTCGATAGCATCCAGCTATAAAACCAACTTGACAGATGGTGCTGTAGTTCACCCTGTGCTAAAAAAAACTTTCATCGACAACGGTATAAAAGACCTGCCCGACGACGCGAAGATCGATAAGATATATAACGCAAACTACCTTTGGAAAATCACGGATAAAAATGGTGAAGAGCTCTATAACATCCAGGATTTTACAAACGAGATGAAGATATATGAAAAGAAACCTGATATTCCTGAAAGCCCTCTTGATATCGAGAGCTATTACACGTCATGGACTTATTTGTCCAGAGGTCATATAACAACGATTGGATTCGAAGAGGATTACATTACCCATTTTCATGAACGATCGAAAGAAAACTCATCATTATTGAAACAGTTTTTATGGTTACTGACAATAATTATTATTTTCAGTATTTTAATCGGGATTGGTGTTTTTATTTTGATAAAGAGAAAATCACGTATGAGGGAAAAATTAAAATCTTCCAACCTCCAAATAGATTTTCGATGGGAAGAGGATAAGCACCAACATTCTGGGAGAGAAGCATATTGGGATCAAAGGGAATCTCGTAGGGCTTCCCGAAGACGACCACCAAGAGAGAAGGAAGCACAATGGCGAAGTAGGGCACCTCCAAGAGGGATGGAATCTCGAAGGCGAAGTAGGAGATATCAAAGAGAAGAAGAAGAAGAAAAAGTAGATTGGGGGGATGGGGATGATGAATGGATATAAGAGGTAGAACAATGGACAGGCGAAAGATACCGGGAAGAATAACAGGTTTGGAAATATTTAATCATAAGGTGGACGGGGTACCGGATGATACGGAAAGGGAAAAAGTTCTGGAAATGATCCGATTTTTCGAAGATAGAAAAGTACTTTACCATCCTTTTCGCCTTGAGGCCCCATCATGGATAACGGACGCCGTTATTGTCGTTCGAAACAAGATAACGGAAATGCTCGAGTATTTCGATACGAAAAGCCCAACAACTATAATTCTTCTGACAATGAGAGGTGCGTGCAGGAAATATCTGGAAGCGACCTCGGGGATCGATCGTAAAACCTATGTGCGTGACGTAATAATTCCCTTTATATTGTCAATGGTGCGAAGTTCGACAAAATGTCGAGATTCGCAGCTTGACAATGTTCGCGGAATCGCAGCCTGAAAGGACCGATTCCGCTGAATCCAGTTGAGAACTGTTTTCGGGTTGTGCATTGGCAAACTGGCTAT